>CAXUMV010000406.1:0-3454 GCA_964252065.1 uncultured Lichenihabitans sp. | reverse complement strand
TTTTCGAGCTTCACCCAGCTTTCCTCGCGGCGTGCCTTGTCGCGCGAGATGACCGCCTCGCCGAGCGCGTTCTCGACGCGTTCGAGATAGACCTCGACGACGTCGCCGATGCCGGGCGCCGCCTCGCGGTTGGGGCCGGTGAATTCCTTGAGGGGCACGCGCCCCTCGGTCTTGAGCCCGATGTCGATCACCGCGACATCTTTTTCGATGGCCACGATGGTCCCTTTGACCACCGTGCCTTCGAAGGCGTCGTTGCTGCCGTAGCTTTCGTCGAGCAGGGCGGCGAAGTCTTCACGCGTCGGATTGCTGCGCGTTGATGCAAGAGCGGACATTCATTCTCCTGGAGGGCCCCGGGATGCGGGGCTGCGCCGGCGGTTGGCGTTGCGGGTGCTTCGGCGATGCCGGCGACCATCCCTTGCGGGGATCGGTCACCCGCCCCTCGTGCGAGGAGGGCGGGCCGGCGCTGGGCCGTCATCGGGAAGCGTTGGGTGTCGCGGGACCATCTGACGAAGAACCGCGCCGGCCCCGAAAGCCGGTGGCCGCCGCAGCCTCAGTTTCGACGGCCGCGCGCGGCGAATAGCAGGAAAACGCGGAGCGCGGAAGAGCCTTTCACGCAAGCCCTTCCCTCGCGGCCGCAAAGGCCGCAGTGCCGGATCGGCAAGAAAAGCCCAAAAGGACCGCGGCGTTGCATCAGGGGGGCGCTTCGGCGTTGCAGTGTCGGGCGCCGCGGGAGGATCGACGTTGCCCGCAACGTCAGCGCCGCCGTCCCAAACCCCGCGGCAGGGCCGGTCGGCGGCGGCAAAACCGGCTGGAGCATAAGTTGAACGGTCGCTGCACCGGCGACGTCACCTGCGCTCGTTAGCGCCTATTTCCTTTTTTTGTGACGTTGTTCTGCGGCAGAACTTGCGCAACGCGTTTCGTGGTCCTAGAGAGGACGCAGCCCAAGGAGAAGACATTGCAAGACATTGATGACCATGACTTGATCACGCTGGTCGGCGATATCGTATCGGCGTTCGTCAGCAACAATTCGGTGCATGCGAGCGATCTGCCGCAGCTGATCGAGGTGGTGCACACGTCGCTGAAGACGATCGTCGCGCCCAAGCCCGAGCCGGCGCCGCCCGTGCAGACCCCGGCGGTCTCGATCAAGAAGTCGATCACCGACGATTATTTGATCTGCCTCGAGGACGGCAAGAAGTTCAAATCGCTCAAGCGCCACCTGCAGCAGGCCTTCGGCCTGTCGCCGGACGAGTACAGGGCGAAATGGGGCCTTCCGCGCGACTACCCGATGGTGGCGCCCGGCTATGCGGCCAAGCGCTCGCAGCTCGCCAAGGAAAGCGGCCTGGGCAGCGATCGCCGCAAGCCGGCCCAGCCCGTCGCCGAGGTGGAGCCGCCCGCCCCGCCGCCGGCCGAGCCGGAGCCCGCCGCGGCCGAGGAGGCCGCGCCCAAGAAGCGCGGCCGCCCGCGCGGCAAGCGCCAGGACATGGCGGCCTGAGCGAAGGATCGCGGGCCCCCGCACCCGTCAGGAATAGCCCTCATGTCCCGCCCGCCACGGGCGGGGCAGCGCGTTGCACGTCGCAGCGGTCCGGCACGGCTTGCGGAGCGGTCGCCGGATCGGGCATTTAAGCCGGCGCCGGCCCGCCCCAGCGGGCGTGGCATCATTGGCAAGGCAGAGGTCTGCCTGGGAACGGAGACGGCTCGATGATCCGGACGGCGCTGGCCAT
Organism: uncultured Lichenihabitans sp.; assembly: GCA_964252065.1. Lineage (GTDB taxonomy): Bacteria > Pseudomonadota > Alphaproteobacteria > Rhizobiales > Beijerinckiaceae > Lichenihabitans. Next base: position 1,733 of record CAXUMV010000406.1, on the reverse strand, counting down.
GGTCCTGTTCGCAAGCGTTGCGCTCACAGGATGCAGCGGGACGGACAAGGAGGCTGCGGCCTACGACGCCCCCAAGCCGCTGGACAAGATGTCCAACGAGGAGTGGTGCGCCTACTACGCCAAGTTCCTCGCCAATCCGCAGCTGTCCCCCAAGAACCGCGAGATCGATCTGCAGCGCATGCGGTCGCGCGGCTGCGCCATTCCGTCCTGACCGGCCGCCGGCCGGAACGACGCGCGGGGGCGCTACGTTGTCCTGCGCCGCCGCAGGCCCGTGCCAGGGCGAGAAGGCCGCGGCGACCGGGAGGATCGGGTGACGAGCGAAGCTGTGCCGAACCGTGAAGACATGATCCGGGACCGCGCCTATGCGATCTGGATCGAGGAAGGGCGGCCCGAGGGGATGGCCGAGGAGCATTGGCGCCAAGCCGCCGACGCGGTCGATGCCGAGGACGCCGCGGTGTCGCCCCTGACCGATCTCGGCGACGAGCCCGTCCCGCTGGTGGTGCCCCCGAACCGGTAGCCTTCGTTCAGGGCATCCACGCCCCGGGCGGCTCCCCGGCCAGCGCGGCCACGAGGCGCCAGCAGACGAGCACGACGAGCCAGGTCAGCAGCGCCCCGAACACCGTATCCGACAGGAAATGGCCGCCGAACGCCATTCTCAAAAGCCCGGCCAGCGTTCCGAACAGGAGCGCTGCCGCGACCGCCGGCGCCCGGTAGGCCAGCGGCACCAGGAGCGCGGGGGCGAGCGTCCAGAACGCCGTCGAGCCCTCGCCCGACACGAACGAGCAGTTCCGCAGGCAGGCGCCATCGAAGCGGTAGAAGGGCCGGAACGCGTCGGGCCCGCCGAACCGGTCGACCTGGGCCGGCCGCGGGCGGTGGGAGTTGTCCTTCAGCACCGTGTTGACCAGAAGCCCCGGGCCGAGGGCGAGACTCAGGGCCATGACCAGAACTCCAGCGCCGTTCGGCGCCCAGAGCCGGACGCCGCCGAAGCGCCGCAGCCCGTAGAGCGCGGCATAGCCGATCAGGATCAAGAACGGGACCGTCTCGAACAGGCGCCGGGCCGCGCGGCCCAGGGGCGTGTCGCCCGCAAAGTGCCCGTCGGGCCCGGCGAACAGGCCCGCGGCGGAGAGGTCGAGACCGGGCAGGAGCACGAAGACGAGCGCCGCGAGCGTCATGGCGCCCAGGCATGCGACCAGCAGACGGGTCGACAGGATCACGGGGTAGGTCACGGCGAGGCCTCACGCAACGATGCCGGCAGCCTTGCTGACCGGGGCGTGCCGACGCAACAGCGATCGTGCCCCAGGCGGCAGGAATCCATGCGGCGTGCCCGAGGCAAGGCGCTCGCAGAGCGCCGCCCCGGTCCCTTCGCCCCGCTCGTGGGAAGAAGGGCATCGCCCTATAAGATCTCGGCTCGATCCCCTTGGCCGATGGAGCGCCGACATTTTCCTTTCACTTCGAACGGCCTGGCCGCACAAAGCCGCGGGCTCGCGCCTCAGCGCGCGTTGGCCACGATCGGCGGGGGCAGGGGGCGGGGGCGGCCGTCCTCGTCGATGGCGACGAACTTGAAGGTGGCTTCGGTGACTTTGTGCTCGACCTCCTCGGCGCGCGAGCGGCGCCACGCCTCGATGCGGAACGACATCGAGGTGCGCCCCTCACCGACCAGCGTCGCGTAGATGCTGACTTCGTCCCCGACCGCGACCGGCCGCAGGAAGGACATGCTTTCGACCGCCACCGTC
>CAXUMV010000405.1:0-3456 GCA_964252065.1 uncultured Lichenihabitans sp. | reverse complement strand
CCGACACCCCGACCGCCCTTCAGTGGCACGGCCTGCGCGGCGCCGGCGCTCTTGCGCCGCGGGAGCCGATCCCGCCCGGCGGCGAACTCGTCCAGACGCTGGTGCCGCCGGACTGCGGGCTCGTCTGGGTCCATCCTCCGCCCCTGCCCGGGCTGCCGGACGGCACCGCGGCAGGCCTGCGGGGCGCGCTGATCGTCGAGGAACCCGAGCCCCCCGCGGCCGACCGCGACACCCTCCTCATCCTCTCGGACGGCGCGGCGCCGGGCGCCTTCCGGGTCAACGGCGTCGATGAGCCCTCGCGCGACACGATCGTGAGCGGCGGCCGCCTCCGGCTGCGGCTCCTCAACGCGTCCACGGCCCGCATCCTGGTCCTCGCCCTCGAAGGCGCTGAACCCAAGGTGATCGCCATCGACGGGCAGCCCTGCAGCCTGTTCGCCCCGGTGCAGGGCACCGTGCCGGTCGGGCCGGGCGCGCGGTTCGAGCTGATGCTCGATGCGCCGCGCGTGGCGGGAGCCACGGTCCGCCTGCTGCTCCACGGCGGGGCGGCCGGCACGGGGGCGCCCGCCGCGGACAGCCTTGCCTTCGCACTGACCACAATCGGCGCGTCGCGCGACCCCCTGCCCCCGATCACGGCCCTGCCGCCCAACCCGGCCCTGCCGGACGCCATCGCGCTCGAGCGCTCCGCTCGCGCCGATCTCGTGATCGAACCGGTGCCGGCGGCCCCGGCCGGCCAAGCGCGCTGGCGTCTCAACGGGTCGGCGACCCTCGCGCTGCCCGCCAGACCGCTGCTGCGGGCGCGGCGCGGGCAGCCGGTCACGCTCGGCTTTGACAACCGCGCGCCCGTGCCGGTGCCGCTGCGGGTGCATGGCCATGCGATGCGCCTACTCCATGCCAGGGACGACGGCTGGGAGCCCTACTGGCGCGACAGCGTCATCCTGCCTCCGCGCGGGACGGCCCATGTGGCGTTCGTGGCCGAGGCGCCGGGGCACTGGCCGATCGAATCGGCCATCTTCGAGCAGGCCGCCTTCGGGCTGCGTCACTGGTTCGCCGTCACCTGAAGGGCGGCCAGGACGGCGGGCAGGCTTTCGGGGAGATCCTCGGCGATCAGCCCCGGCCCGAACCGCCGGGCCGCGGCGGCATGGAGGTAGACCGCCGCGCTCGCGGCCTCGAAGGCCGGCATGCCCTGGGCCAGCAGCCCGCCGATCAGCCCCGCCAGCACGTCGCCGGAGCCCGCGGTCGCAAGGTACGGCGCATCGGCATGGGCGATCGAGGCGCGCCCGTCGGGGGCGGCCACCACCGTGTCGGCCCCCTTCAGCACCAGGACGGCCCCGAGCCGCCGCGCGCCGCCTCTCGCCCGATCGAGCCGGGAGCCGGCGGCCGCATCCCCGAACAGGCGCTTGAACTCGCCGTCGTGGGGCGTCACCACAACCGGACCGGCCGCGGCGCAGAGCCGGGCGAGGGCGTCGGCCTCCTCCGCGAAGCTCGTGAGCGCATCGGCGTCGAGCACGGCCGCGCGGGGCGGCTGGCCGGCTCCGGCGGGGCGCAGTGCGACCTCCACGAGGCTCCGGGTCCGCGCCCCGATCCCGAGGCCCGGGCCCAGCACGGCCGCGTTCTTGCGGGCATCCGTCAGGATGTCGCCGAGCGCCGCCGCATCGTCGCACGCCTTCAGCATGACGGCGGTCTGGTGGGCGGCGTTGACGGCCAGCGCTTCGCTTGGGGAGGCGAGCGTGACGAGCCCCGCCCCCACCCGCAGCGCGGTCCGCGCGCTCATCCGCGCCGCGCCGGACGTCGTGGACGAGCCCGACACCACGAGCGCGTGGCCGCGCGAGTACTTGTGCCCGGCCACGGCCGGAAACGGAAAGGCGTCGCGCCAGAGCGGGGGGTCGTTGGCGTAGGCTCTGGGCGCGATCGCCTCCAGCACCGCCGGGTCGATGCCGATCTCGGCCAGCGTCACGGGTCCGCAGCGCGCCCGTCCGGGCAGCAGCAGGTGGCCGGGCTTCAGGCGGAAGAAGGTGACGGTCGCCGACGCCTGCACGGCGTCCCCCGATACCGCCCCGGTGCTGCCCTCGACCCCGGACGGCACGTCGACCGCAAGGACCGGCAGGCCGGAGGCGTTGAGACGCTGCACCAGCGCGGCGCCCTCGCCAGCGAGCGGACGGGCCAGCCCCGCACCGAACAGGGCATCCACGACGAGCGCGACGTCGCCAAAGGCGACGCCGGCCACGGGCTCGACCGCATCCCGCCAGCCCTCGGCGGCCTCCGCCGCGGCGCCTCGGAGCGCCTCCCGGGGGCCGAGCAGCGCGACCCGCACGGGGATGCGCCGGGCGCGCAGGCGGCGCGCCGCCACGAACCCGTCGCCGCCGTTGTTGCCCGGCCCGCAGAGCACCAGGACGTCGCCCCGCGGGACCTCCCGCCACATCCGCTCGGCCTCGGCCGCCACGGCCGCGCCGGCCCGGTCCATGAGGATCGCCTCCGGCGTGCCGGCTTCGATGGTCAGCCGGTCGGCCTCGGCCATCTCGGCCGCCGTCAGCAGGGCCAGGGCATTCGGGGCGTCGTCCATGCTCGTCCCTTCAGTTGCCTCGCAGGCAAGCAGGCTGCTCACGGATGCTACGCCCGCAGCAGCCTATGGTCAGCAGGCTCCACCGGTGGCACGGCGCATGCTAAATGCTTGCGGGACGAAGGACGATCCGTCACCTTGCCCCTCCTGCCCCAGCCAGCCCGCGAGTACCCACGCCGATGAAGAAGATCGAGGCGATCATCAAGCCGTTCAAGCTCGATGAGGTGAAGGAGGCGCTGCAGGACATCGGCCTGCAGGGGATCACCGTGACCGAGGCCAAGGGGTTCGGTCGCCAGAAGGGCCACACCGAACTCTACCGCGGGGCCGAGTACGTGGTCGACTTCCTGCCCAAGGTGAAGATCGAGATCGTGCTCGGGGACGACACGGTCGACCGGGCCGTGGAAGCCATCCGCAAGAGCGCGCAGACGGGGCGCATCGGGGACGGGAAGATATTTGTGTCTCACATCGAAGGCGCGATAAGGATCCGCACCGGCGAGACCGGCAACGACGCGATCTGACGCGCCAGCTTTGGACGCCTGACGACACCCGCCTTGCCGCGGGTGTTTTGTGGTGAGGGACAAGAAAACATGAAGACGGCCCAGGACGTCCTGCAGGCGATCAAGGACAACGACGTCAAGTACGTGGACTTCCGGTTCACGGACCCGCGCGGCAAGTGGCAGCACGTGACCTTCGACATCGCCCTGGTGGACGAGGACGCCTTCTCCGAAGGGCTCATGTTCGACGGCTCCTCCATCGCGGGATGGAAGGCCATCAACGAGTCGGACATGACGCTGATGCCCGACCCGGAGACGGCCTGCATGGACCCGTTCTTCTCGGCCTCCACCATGGCGATCGTCTGCGACGTGCTCGAGCCCGCGACGGGCGAGCCCTACGGCCGC
>CAXUMV010000404.1:0-3464 GCA_964252065.1 uncultured Lichenihabitans sp. | reverse complement strand
GATCGAAGACGATGCCGATGCAGCCGACATCGTCGATGCACGCGACGCCGCCGAATCCGCCGGCCTGTTATACGTCGACACGGACGGCCCCGGGATCAGCCGCATCAAGGAGGGGGACGGCTTCGCCTACCAGGATGCCAGGGGCCGGCCGGTCGTCGCCCCGGCCGTGCTCGAGCGCATCCGGCATCTCGCCATTCCCCCCGCCTACACGGACGTCTGGATCTCGCCCAAGGCGAACGGCCACATCCAGGCGACCGGCCGCGACGCGAAGGGCCGCAAGCAGTACCGCTATCATCCCAAGTTCCGGGAGGTGCGGGACAGCACGAAGTTTGAGCACCTGATGGCCTTCGCCGCGGCCCTGCCGATCATCCGCGCGGCGATCGCCAGGCACATGGCCCTGCGCGGCCTGCCGCGCGAAAAGGTGCTCGCGACGGTCGTGTACCTGCTCGAGAACACCCTCATCCGCGTCGGCAACGACGACTACGCCAGGACCAACGACTCCTACGGCCTGACGACGCTGAAGCCCGACCACGTGGCGGTCGAGGGCAGCGCGCTGCACTTCGAGTTCAAGGGCAAGAGCAACAAGATGTGGCGGCTCGACTTCCGCAACAAGCGGGTGGCCTCCATCGTGAAGGCCTGCGAGGAACTGCCCGGCCAGCACCTGTTCCAGTATGTCGACCACGACGGCCAGCGCCACGCGGTGCATTCGGGCGACGTGAACGACTATCTTCGCGAGATCGCCGGACGGGACGTCACGGCGAAGGACTTCCGCACCTGGGCCGGCACGGTGCTAGCGGCCCTCGCGCTGCACGAGTTCGGCACGATCGACTCGCAGGCGGCCGGCAAGAAGAACGTCCGCGCTGCGATCGAGCGGGTGTCGGCGCGGCTGGGCAACACCCCCACCATCTGCCGCAAGTGCTACGTGCACCCGGAGGTCTTCAACTCGTATCTGGCGGGCGAGCTCCTGCTGGAGATCAGGCAGGAGATCGAAAGCGAACTGCGCGAGGAGCTGCCCACCCTGCGGCCGGAAGAGGCGGCGGTGCTCGCGCTGCTCGAGTCGCGCATCAATCAGGCCATCATCCACGGCCAGCCGCCGCGTCCTTGACGGTGGCCCGTTATCCTTAACCTGTCGTCAAGCCTGCGTCCGTAGGGTGAGGGTCGAGCGAGGCGGACGGACGACGGCGATGATGAAGACGATCGTAGTGGCGGGCGTGATCGCCTCCACCTTGGCGTGTGGCGGCGCGCAGGCGCGCGACCGGCTCGGCGCGGTGCTCGGGGGCGCGGCGATCGGCGCGGTCGGCGGGGTGATCCTCGGCTCGGCGCTGAGCGCCCGGGCGGCTCCCGCGCCGGTCTATGTCGAACCGGCCCCGCGGCGCGTCACGGTCGAGGAGGTCGAGCCGGTCCGGCGCGTCGCAGAGCCTGGGTCGCATCGGCATCGAGGTGACGATCAGCGCGCAGGACTTCGCGACCTACGTCAAGCGCATCTATGCCGACCGCGCCTTCGACCTGCACGAGCGCTGCGATTCCGGCGACCGGCACGCCTGCGTGCGGTTCGGCATCCTGATCGGCCAGCATCGCGAGCACGTTGCCGCCTGGCGCCGCTCGCATCCCGACTATTTCTCCTACGAGGACTGACACCCTCCGTCCGTCATCGGGGCGCACGAAGCGCCGTGGCGATCCAGGCTATGGTGGCGTAGCCCGACGATGGATCGCTTCGCTTTGCTCGCGAAGACGACATCGGCGTTCGGGCTCAGGTCTGCCGCGACGCCGTTCGGCAGGCTGCTCTTGCGGCGGCGCGCCGGCGGGGTAGTCTAGGCCGCCTCCTCCATCTGCTTTTGCGCCGCATGGGACAGGAAGCCGGACCGGTTCATGCCGTGCTGCGCCGCATAGGCGTCGATCCGCTCCAGGATGTCTTCCGGCAGCGTGATGTTGACTCGCACCGCGCGAGCCGATCGCCGGCCGGCGACCGGGATCATGACCGGCACGCCCTCCCGGTTCCCGGCATCCGCCATGACGCCATCGAGGGTGGCAGGCTCCGGGATCGTCAATCCTTCATCGATCATGAAATCGATGTGTCCGCCCAAAGCCTCGGCAGCCAGTGCTGCCGCCTCGGCCAGGCTCGCGCCGGCCGTGATGCAGCCGGGAAAATCAGGAAACGAGACGCCGAAATCGCTGTCGGCCTCCTTATGCACCACGGCAATGTAATAGCGCACGACCCTACCTCAGCTTCATTCCCGCCTGCTTCTCGATGGACCGCAGTGTTCCTGCCGGGATGTCTCGTTTAGGATGAGGCACGGTGACAATGCCAAGTTTCTCTGGATGCATGAAGTGGTGGTGTGATCCTGTGATCCGCTTCAGCATCCAACCCGCAGCCTCGATCCGTGCGATAATATCCCGGCTATTCATGCGTATTTATACGCACAGTTCTCCCCATACAAGTTGATGACGGACCGGCAGCGTTAACCGCGTTGCCGCTCCCATGTCGCCGGCGCGCTCCTCGTCACGGACGGTTAAAGCTCACCGGGTAAAGGAGAGGCGATCGCCCGCCAGGAGCAATGCACCGATGACATCAGCACAGTACAGGCTCGTGACGCGGAGCGACTTCGACGGCCTCGTCTGCGGCATGCTGCTTCGCGAAGCCGGGCTGATCGCCGACATCAAGTTCGTGCATCCCAAGGACATGCAGGACGGCACCGTGCCGATCGGCGATCGCGACATCATCACCAACCTGCCTTTCGTCGCCGGATGCCACCTCGCCTTCGATCACCACGAGAGCGAGGTCGCCCGCAACGAGGCGGCGGCGCCCGCCAACCATGTCATCGACCCGCATGCGGCCTCGGCCGCCCGCGTGGTGTTCGACTACTATGGCGGCCGGCGGGTGTTCCCCCGCTTCAGCGAAGACCTGATGGACGCCGTGGACAAGGCCGACTCGGCGCAGTTCTCGCGAGCCGACATCCTCGATCCGCAGGGCTGGGTGCTGCTGAACTTCCTGATGGACCCGCGCACGGGGCTCGGCCGCTTCCGCAACTTCCGCATCTCGAACTACGAGCTGATGATGCAGCTCATCGACAAATGCCGTCATCACACGATCGAGGAGATCCTGGCGCTGCCGGACGTCAGCGAGCGGGTGGACCTCTACCGCACCCAGGCGGTCGCCTTCGAGGCGCAGCTGCGGCGCTGCACGCGGGTCTTCGGCAAGCTCGCCATGCTCGACCTGCGCGGCGAGGAGACGATCTACGCCGGTAACCGCTTTATGATCTACGCCCTGTTCCCGCAGACCGACATTTCGGTCCACGTCCTGTGGGGCCTGCGGCAGCAGAACACCGTCTTCGCGCTCGGCAAGTCGATCCTCGACCGCGGCTCGCAGGCCGATGTCGGCGCCATCTGCCTCGGCTATGGCGGGGGCGGGCACCGGGCGGCCGGGACCTGCCAGATCGCCAACGACCGGGCCGAGGCGGTCAAGG
>CAXUMV010000403.1:0-3494 GCA_964252065.1 uncultured Lichenihabitans sp. | reverse complement strand
GGCCTTCATCTTTACATGCTGGGGGCGAACCGGCCAGCCGGACTCCGCCACCATCGCCCCGGACCCCGCCCATGAAGACGAAGTTCGACTATGTCGTCATCGGCTCGGGGGCCGCGGGTTCGGTCGTCGCGGCGCGCCTGAGCGAAGATCCCGGCGTCAGCGTCCTGGTGCTCGAAGCGGGCGTCACGGACAATTCGGTCTTCGTCCGGATGCCCGGCGCCCTGGGCTATCCGCTGCTGGACGCCTCGCGGACCTGGAGTTTCGAGACCGGGCCGGAGCCGTTCCTGGACGAGCGCACAATCACGCATGTGCGTGGCCGCATGCTCGGCGGCTCCTCGTCGCTCAACGGCATGGTCTATGTCCGCGGCAATCCGCGCGACTACGACGGCTGGGCCGCCGAAGGGCTGGGCGCGTGGTCCTATGCCCATTGCCTGCCTTACTTTAAGAAACTCGAATCCTACGACAAGGGCGCGAACGAGTATCGCGGCGGCACCGGGCCGGTCGGGATCACCACGATGAAGGCCGACCTTCCCGTCTACCAGGCCTTCCTTGAGGCGGGCCAGCAGGCGGGGCACCCGCTCAATCCCGACTACAACGCGTTCCGGCAGGACGGCGTGCACGTCTACCAGGCGAACATCGAGCGCGGCATCCGGGCGAGTGCGGGCCGCGCCTATCTGCGCCCGGCCATGCGACGCGGCCGGGTCGAGCTGCGGCTCGGCGCGCTCGTGACCCGGATCAAGTTCAGCGGCAACAAGCTCGCGGTCGGCGTCGAGTACCAGCAGAAGGGCGCGATCCACGCGGTCGAGGCGGAGCGGGAGATCATCCTGTGCGGGGGCGCCTACAACTCGCCGCACGTGCTGCTCCTCTCCGGGGTGGGCGACCCCCGGCACCTTGCGGCCCATGGCGTGCCGGTGGTGGCCGATGTCCCCGGGGTCGGGCGCCATCTCGAGGACCACGTCGCGGTGTCCGTGCGCTACCGCGCCAAGACCGGCACCTCGCCGGGCATGGGCATGACGGCCTGGAAGATGGGCCTCATCGGCGCCCAGTGGATGTTCGGCCGGCGGGGGCTCGGGGCCAGCAACCTGTGGGAGACCGGCTGCTTCTTCAAGAGTCACGAGGACGCCGACTACGTCGACATCCAGCACGAGTTCCTGCCGATGCTGGCCGATCTCGGCCAGGTCAGCGCGCAGGAGGGTTTCCAGTACCAGACCTGCCTCATGCGCCCGCGCAGCCGCGGATCGGTGACGCTGCAGAGCGCCGACCCCAAGGTCCATCCGAGAATCGTGAACAACTATCTCGAAGACCGGGAGGACCAGCGGGCGCTGATCGGCGGGGTGAAGCACACGGACGAGATCATCCAGCAGCGCGGCTGGGACGCCTTGCGCGGCGAAGCCCTGACCCCGCCCCTTCGCACCATGCCCGAGGCCGAGGTCCTGGCCTGGCTTCGCGCGAACAGCGGCACGCAGTACCACCCGGCCGCCACCTGCCGCATGGGCGAGGGCGACGACGCCGTGGTCGACGACGAAGGCCGCGTCCGCGGCGTGCAGAACCTGCGCATCATCGACGCCTCGGTCCTGCCCCATGTCACGAGCGGCAATCTCCACTGCCCGACCCTGATGGTCGCCGAGAAGATCGTGGACCGCATGCGCGGCCGCACGCTCCCCGCCCAGCACGCCGCCTACGCCGACATGGCGTCGCCCTCCTAGACCGGGTTGTCGAGGTCGGCGGGCGTCGGCCGGCGATCCCGTCTGGCGAGCGCAGCGAAGCGATCCATGGCGGGGCGTCCCCGCCATAGCCTGGATCGCCACGGAGCTTCGCGCCTCGCGATGACGACCCCGGGTGAGGTTCATGTCAGGCGCGTTCCCCGCGTCCGCGTCCTGGCCGCCAAAGGTTGCGGCCTCTTGCTCACATCACACCAAGCCCATCCCGCTTAGCCCCTTCGCCCCGCTTGCGGGGAGAAGGGGCCCGGCAGGCCGGATGAGGGGTCCCTGGGGCACAGAGGTTCCCCTCATCCGGCCTGTCGGCCACCTTCTCCCGCGGCGCGGGAGAAGGGCACTTTAATGGGTATGGCGAGGCTCCTTGACAGGAGTCGACGGGTGCGCACATTATGGATACATTCTACCGTATACCATTCTTTGCGTTCCCCTGCCTCGGGTCAAATCGGTGCCGCGATTGTAGTGATCGCGGCGCGGCAGTACCGTGCTGCACGTCCTGCTTGCATTCCTCTGTCCCCACCAAGCCAACGGAGCGTCAAATGCGAACCTGCTCAACCCTGGTTATATGTTCCGTGCTGCTGGGCGCGGGGGCGTCGCAGGCCGCCGAGCCCAGCATCGGCCTGGTCGTGGCGCGGACCGGCGACCCCGTCTTCGCGATGATGGAATGCGGCGCCCGCAAGGCTGCCAAGGAGGTGGGGGCCACCCTGACCTCGAACGGTCCGCCGGAGTGGGATGCCACCCAGCAGATCCCGGTCGCACGGGCCATGATCGCCAAGGCGCCGCAGGGTCTCGTCATCGATCCGACCGACGCGAAGGCGCTGGTCGCGCCGGTCCGCGAAGCGCTTGCCGCGGGCATCAAGACGGTCACCGTGGACGACGGTCTCGAAGGAAACCTCGGCGTGCCCCACATCGGAACGGACGGTGTCGAAGGCGGCCGCGAAGCCGGCCGGCAGCTGGCGAAGCTCGTCGGCGGGAAGGGGACGATCCTGGTCGTCGGCGTCGCGCCCGGCATCGCCATCACCGACGACCGCAACGCCGGCTTCGACGAGGTGATCAAGACCTTTCCCGGCATCACGCTGCTCGACAAGCAGTTCGCGGGCGACAGCCCGGACAAGGTGGCCAACGCCATCCGCGGCGCGCTGGCGGCCCACCCCGATCTTGCCGGCATCCATGCCGATGCGACCCTGATCGGCGAATTCGTGGGTTCGACCCTGCGGAGCCTGGGCCGCAAGGACATCCCGGTCGTGACCTTCGACGCGAGCCCGACCGAAGTCGACTGGCTGAAGGAGGGCTATCTCGATGTGCTGCTGCCCTTCAACCCCTATGACCTGGGTTACCTCGGGGTCAAGAACGTCAAGGATCAGCTCGACGGCAAGCCTGTGACGCCGCTGATCAATCTCGGCTATACCGTGGTCACGCGCGAAAACCTCGGCGACCCGAAGATCCAGGCGACCCTCTACACGTTCGAGTGCAAGTAACGGGACCAGGGCGCGGCGGCCGGGGGCGACGATGACGTCAGGGATCGTGCTGCAGGGCTACCTCGACGAGATCAGCGTCCGGCCCGGGGACCGCGTGGTGGCGCGGCTCTCCGGCCAGGGCGCCGGCACGGCCGCGCTCCGGCGTCTGCGGAAGGACGGGCCCTCCTCCTGCGCCTCGGTCGTGGTGCCGGGATGCGTCGAGCAGCCCGTGACGCTCGTGCCGCGCCGGCTCGAGTCGGGCAGCGGGTTCTCGTTCGTGCTTCCGCGCGCCGCGATGAGCGACGAGGCCCTGGTGGTGCGG
>CAXUMV010000402.1:0-3497 GCA_964252065.1 uncultured Lichenihabitans sp. | reverse complement strand
GATGTTCCGGTCCTTGGGGTGCATGCCGTTGATGACCGTGCCCCCGATGGTCACCGTGCCGGACGTGATGGCCTCGAGCCCCGCGATCATGCGCAGCAGGGTCGACTTCCCGCAGCCCGAGGGCCCGAGCAGCACCACGAACTGCCCGTCGGGGATCTCGAGGTCGATCCCGTGCATGACCTCGAGGTCGCCATAGGCCTTGCGGACATTGGTGATGGTGACGGGTGCCATGGGTCAGGTCCTGTCCGCAGCGCCGGTGCGGGCCGCGAGGATGAGGTCGGCGAGTTCCACAAACCCTGCGGCCCCGCGCCCCTGGGTGACGTAGGCCGGGCGCGCGAAGGCGCGGGACGCGAAATCCTTGACGTTGGCGACCCCGCAGGATTGGGTGAAGAACCCGAACAGCGGGGCGTCGTTCGGGCTGTCGCCGCAGAAGGCGAAGCGCGCTTCCTCGCGGTCGAGGTCGTAGCCAAGGTGCTCGGCCGCGAACAGGTGCGCCATGCCGAGCTTGTCGTAGCGGCCGAACCAGCCGTTCACGTGGATGGACGACACCTTGGCGGTGGCGCCCGCCGCCTCGAACAGCGCCACAATGCGGTCGACGTCGCGCTCGGGCAGGGGGTCCACGTCCTCGCGGAAGTCGATGGCGAGATCGGCTTCGCGGTAGAGCTGGTCGGACGCGATCGCGCAGCCCGGCACCGCAGTGAGGATCGTCTGCGCCAGGGCCGTCAGCCGGGCCCGATCCGCGGCGCGGGTGTCGGGGTCGGTGACGAAGCGCCGGTGCATCTGCCGGGCCGCGTGGTCGTAGCGGAACGCGAAGGCGCCGTTCTCGCCGACGACGCCCGCCACGGGCCAGAAGCGGGCCACCATGTCGCACCAGCCCGCCGGGCGCCCGGTCACCGGCACGACCGCGAGCCCGGCCTCGGCCAGGCGCTCCACGGCCATGTAGGCGGCGGCCGGCAGCCTGCCGTCGGTGGTCAGGGTGTCGTCGATGTCGGTGAACACCCCGACGAGGTCGGCGGCGACGCCGCGCGGCAGGTCCGCGATGGGGCGCATCAGGCGGCCCTGTCCAAAAACTCGTCGAGCAGGCCGGCGTCCGCCGCGAGGTTCACGAAGGACCACCGGCCGCGGATCTCCCGCGAGCCGCGGATGGCCTCGCGCCACACGGCGTCCGAGACCCCGATCTCGCCGGGCGTCGTGGGCCCGCCCGCGGCGCGCAGGGCGGCTTCCATCGCGGCGACCGGCAGCGTCATGGGGGCGAGCTCGCTCTTCAGCGCCGGCCACAGCTCGGCGAGCCGCGCGTTGAACCGCGCCGCTCCCGCCTCGTCGAGGGCGGTCTTGCGGGTCTCGGCGACACAGAGCGGCCCGAGCACCGGCCCGTAGCGGGCCAGGAGATCGGCCTCGTCGACGGCGGTGGCGTGCACGAGGGGCGCCGTCTCGCGCGCCAGCAGCCAGTGCTGCAGCCGCGCCATGGCGAGGGACGCCACCCCGACCTGGTGGCCGTGCTTCACGGCCCCGCGGGGGCCGGCGAACATGTCGATCCAGTGCGAGACCTGGTGCTCCCCCATCGAGCCGTGGTGGGAGGTCCCGGTGAAGGCGACGCCGATCGAGCAGAGCGTCAGCACACGCTGCAGGCTGCCGACCGCCGCAAGGCCGTGGTCCTTGAGCCCTGGCGCGCGCTCCAGCATCAGCGGCTCGTCGGCGTCCTGCAGCGCGAACGGGGTCTGCGAGTAGGTCGTGCCGAACAGGCGGTGCGAGGTCCACCAATCGATCTGGGCCGTGGAGCGGCACAGGCTGTCGCCGAGGCCCGCCGCGCTGAGCCAGGGGGGCGCGGCCGCCGACACGCCGAGATCGAGGAAGATGCCGCGCGGGGCGTGGGAGGCCAGCGAGGCTTTCAGGCCCGACGCCAGGGTGACCGAGGCCGTGGTCGCCCCGTAGCCGTTCATCGAGGCCGCGGTGCCGAACACCGCATAAGGGCGGCCGTCGAGGAAAGTCGCGTGCTTGCAGCTGTCGTTGAGCACCCCCGAGCCGACCGCCACCACGCCGTCGGCATGCCGGGTCCGCGCGCCGATGTCGGCCACGGTCGCCTCCTTGCAGGCGAGCCCGTCGGGCAGGACGATCTCGTCGACGCTGGCGATGGCGCGCAGCGCCCTCGCGACGCGGCGCCCCAGCACCTCGACGGTGTTGACGTCCGACACCACCGCCAGGCGGGCGCCGAGGTGGAGCGGGGCGATGAGCTCGGCCTCGCGGCCCTCGGTCGAGGCCTCGAGGCGGATCGCCTCGAAGGGCAGGGTCGCGAGCTCCCCGGACACGGGGTCGCGCCAGCGTCCCGCCACGACGTCCTCGATCAGCGCGTTCCAGTTCTCAGCCATGGGCGGCCTCGGTGAAGGCGGCGAGCCTCGCGTTCCAGGCGGCCAGCGTCGGCCACAGGTCGGCGTAGATCGCCTTCAGCTCGCCATAGCGGCGCACGCGCCCCTCGTCCGGCTCGACCGTGCGGGTGGTCGCGCCCGCCATGGCGGCGGCGGCGGCCGCGATGGAGGGGAACCAGCCGGCGCCGGCCGCGGCCGCCATGGCGGCGCCGAGCGAGGAGGCCTCGACCGTGGTCGAGCGGGTGATCGGGCGGCCGGAGACGTCGGCGAGGATCTGCACCCAGAGGTCGGAGGCCGCGCCCCCGCCCACGGCCGTGAGCGAGCGCGGCTCGATCCCGGTCGCGGCCGCGACGCGGTCGGTCGCGATCGCCTGCTCGAGCGCGATCCCCTCGAGGAGCGCCCGGTGGATGTCGCCCCGCCGGGTGGACCCCGAGAGCCCCGCCATCGTGCCCCGGGCGCGACTGTCCCAATGCGGGTTCATGCAGCCCTGCCAGTAGGGCAGCAGCACGACCCCGCCCGCCCCGACCGGGCTTGTGGCCGCCTCCGCCTCGAGGGTCGCCAGGAGCTCGGCCGGCGAGCGGCCGGGCGTCGCGAAGATCTCGCGGGTGAACCAGTCGACCAGGAAGGTGCCCGAGCGCAGGCAGGTCTCGAACACGTAGCCCTCGTCCGCCACCGCGACCTCGGTGCGGAAGGCGGGATCGTAGGCGTAGGTGCGGCCGAAGCTGCCCGACACCACGGCGGTGCCGAGATTGACGTAGGCCGCCCCCGGCGCCAGC
The DNA here is from genome assembly GCA_964252065.1 of uncultured Lichenihabitans sp. Classification (GTDB taxonomy): domain Bacteria; phylum Pseudomonadota; class Alphaproteobacteria; order Rhizobiales; family Beijerinckiaceae; genus Lichenihabitans. Next base: position 358 of record CAXUMV010000402.1, on the reverse strand, counting down.
AGGTTGACCCCGGTCCCGGCGCATTGGCCGTCGCCACCTCCCGCGATGACGGGCGTGCCGGCCCGCAGGCCGGTGGCGGCCGCGGCGGCTTGCGTCACGGCGCCGAGCGGCTGTCCGGGGGCGAGGAGGCGGGGAAAGCGGGAGGGGTCGAGGCCGACCGCGGCCAGGATCTCGGTCGACCAGGTGCGGCTCCGCATGTCGAGCACGCCCATCGGGTCGGCGGAGGCGGTCGAGGTCGCCCAGGTCCCGGTGAGCCGGAAGGTGAGGTAGCCGTGCACCTCGGCGATGACCTCGCTGGCCGCCAGGAGCGCGGGCTCGTGCTCGGCATGCCAGACCATGCGGAAGAGGCACGGGATGA
>CAXUMV010000401.1:0-3514 GCA_964252065.1 uncultured Lichenihabitans sp. | reverse complement strand
CGACCGTCGCGGCCGCGCTCAAGCGGCACGATCCGGACCATCTCTATCTCGGCACGCGGTTCGCGTCGGCGACCCCCGCCGTGGTCGCGGCGTGCGCGCGCTGGTGCGACGTGCTCAGCTTCAACGTCTACGGCCCGACCCCGGACGCCCGCGCGGCGCTCTGGCGGGGGTTGGACCGGCCGGTGCTGATCGGCGAATTCCACTTCGGGTCGCTCGACCGCGGCTCCTTCTGGCCGGGCATGCAGGCCGTGCCGGCCGAGGCGGACCGCGGCCCGGCCTACGCGGCCTATCTCGAGGCCGCGCTGGCCGACCCCGCGATCGTGGGCGTCGCCTGGTACCAGTATGCCGACGAGCCGCTGACCGGCCGCCCCTACGATGGCGAGAACGGCCATATCGGCCTCGTCGCGGTCACGGACGTGCCCTATGCCGGCTTCGTGGACGCCGTCGCGGCCGCCAACCGCAAGGCCACCGCCGCGTTGACTAGGCAGCTAGCGGCCGTGTCGGGTGCAGCCGGCTTTAGCGGCGACCATCCCGGACAAAGCCCTTCTCCCGCCACGGCGGGAGAAGGTGGCCGATAGGCCGGATGAGGGGATCCTCAGGCCCCGTGAGTCCCCTCATCCGCCCTGTCGGGCACCTTCTCCCGCGGGCGGGAGAAGGGACTAATTCGGACGATTCCGTTGACCTCAGCGGGACGGCTTACTTCTCTTCCAATCCCGGACGGCCAGCGCCATGAAGCTCGATCGATTGATCACCGTCGTCGGCGCGCACGCCGAGGGCGAGGTGGGCCGCGTGATCACCGGCGGCGTGCTGCCGCCGCGGGGCGCCACCATGCTCGAGCGCATGCAGGCCCTGGAGCATGACAGCGTCTGGCTGCGCGACATGCTGCTCTTCGACCCGCGCGGCAGCGTCAATGCGGCGGTCAACCTCATCACGCCGCCGCTGGCGCCGGGGTCGGACTTCGGGCTGATCGTGATGGAGTCCGACTACTTCGTCCCCATGTCGGGTTCGAACCTCATCTGCACCGCGACAGTGGCGCTGGAGACGGGCCTCGTCCCCATGACGGAGCCCGAGACCGTGCTCCGCGTCGACACCCCGGCCGGACTGGTGGAGGTCCGCGCCGACACCCGCGGGGGCAAGTGCCGCCGCATCACGTTCCGCAACGTGCCCTCCTTCGTCATGCATCGCGACGCGATGATCGAGGTGGAGGGGCTCGGCACCTATCGGGTCGATGTCGCCTATGGGGGGATGATCTACTGCATCGTCGATGCCGCCGATCTCGGCCTGACCCTCGCCCGGCACGAGGCCCGCGACCTCGTGGGGCTCGGCGAACGGATCAAGGCGGCCGCAGCCGTCCAGCTGCCGTCCGTCCATCCGGAGATCCCCGCGATCCACACCATCAACCAGACCGAGTTCGCTGGCCCGCTCGTGGTTGTCGACGGGGTGAAGACGTCCAAGAACGCGGTTGTGGTCTCCCCGGGGCGTCTCGACCGGTGCCCTTGCGGCACCGGCACATCGGCCCGCATGGCCCTGCTCCATGCGCGCGGCGACCTTGCGGTGGACGAAGCCTTCCGCCACACGTCCATCCTCGATACGGCATTCGAGTGCCGCATCACGGGCACGGCGCACGCCGGGTCCCTGCCCGCCGTCGTCCCGGAGATTTCCGGCCGCGCCTGGCTCACCGGCATCTCGACCTACGGGGTCGATCCCGAGGATCCTTTCCCGTCGGGCTACCGCCTGTCGGACACTTGGTTCAGCTGAGGCGCTATGGGGTCTGGCCGACGGGCCGGGTCGTGGCCGCGGGCTTCTGCTTCTTGGCGAAGCAGCCGAGCTTGTAGCAGCCGAACAGCGCCGCGGCGCCGATCCCGATCGCGACCTTGGTGCCCGTCGACAGGCCCTGCGGTTCGGCATTGGCCTGCGGGGCCGGGGCGGGGGCCGGCACGGAGCGGCCGCCGCCGATCGTGACGCCCACGCGCTGCGCCGCCTCGGGGCCACCTCCCGAGGGCATGTAGTCCACCGAGATCTGCTGGGCCGGCGTCCGCGAGCCGACATAGGCCGCAAAGGCCGCGACGCTCGGGAACACCCGCCCGTCCACCGCGATGATCTGGTCGCCGACCTTGAACCCGGCCTGCGCGCCCGACGAGCCCGGGCTGACCGCATTGACGCGGAGGACGTCGAAGGTCAGGCCCCCGCTGGTGATCTGCTGCGCGCGGCCGACCTGCATGCCGAGCTTGCCCCCATTGCGGGGAAGGCCGGCCGCCTGGTCGGCCGACAGCAGCTGGTAGCCCATCTGGTTGTCCGCCAGGGCCACGCTCGGCGCGGCCTGCACGGCGAGAAACGAAACCGCGACCAGGGCCGCCAACGTGCGATGCATGATGTTCTCCTGAGATGAAGGACGGCCGAGGGCGCCCGGGGCGCGGGTCCCCGGGCCAGCGGCGTCAGACTGAGACCGAGCCTTCGTCGGGCAGCTGGCCGTTCGGCGTCACGCCGTTGACGGCATGCGGCAGGTGCTGGCTGAGCTGCGACAGGAAATCGTGCTGCGGCATCCCGGCCTGATTGGCCATGGACTGGACCTGCTGATCGCCGAAGACGTCCTTGAGCTGGTCGGGCGACACCGGGTGGTTGGGCCCGTTGCCGACCCAGGACTGCGCCACATGGCCGAGGCCGGCCTGTTCGAACTGCGACAGCAACCCGCCAAGGCCGCCCGCGAGGCCGCCGCCACCCAGACCGCCGCCAAGACCACCGCCACCGCCCAAGCCTCCGGCGCCACCGCCGAGAATGTTGCCGAGGCCGCCACCCAGGCCGCCCATGCCGGCATTGCCGCCCTGCCCGCCGGTCAGGATGCTCGACAGGATGTTGCCCATCGGGGACGAGGCCCCCGCGTTGCCGCCCAGCAGGCCACCGATCACAGAATCAAGAAGTCCCATGGTACTCTCCTTAAGAAGCGCCTTCCGGCGCAGGTCTGGTCAGGACCGGGTGGCGGGGTCGTCGGGGACCACCCGTCCGTCCGCATCCAGCCGTTCGATGATCGCCGTCTGCCGCCGCAGCGGGACGGGGGTGTGGGACACCACCTGCTGAACCCCGTGGCGGATGTGCAGTTCCTCGGTCAGGTAAAGCTGCTTGATCACGACGAAGCGTTCCTCGAACACCGGCACGATGGTCACGTCCCCCTCGGTCCGTACGGCCGGCAGCTCCTCGACCAGCCGTCCGATGGGAACGCGCGTCACCTCGGCAAGGGTTCGATCGAGCGTGACGTCGGCGGTCTCCTCGACCACCTCCGTCCGGGTCGAGACCCTGACGGTGCCCGTCACGACGTCGCGTTTGGAGACGTGCAGCGTCTCCTCGACGAGCGGAACGATCGCGGACAGGTCTTCGGACCGCGCCGCGCCGACCGCCAGGGCCACCGTTTCGATCGGACCCGTCGCGTCGGACGTGACGAGGCTTGCCGCGCGGGGCAGGTCGGGCAGATCGCTCATCGCAGGTCCCAGGTCCGGAGAAAAGAAGCGGAGCACGGCTT
>CAXUMV010000400.1:0-3516 GCA_964252065.1 uncultured Lichenihabitans sp. | reverse complement strand
GCCATCGACCCGAGCGGCACCATGAGTCCCGGACGCATCCTCGACTGAAAGCGACACGCCGATGAAATTCGACCTGCTCGACCGGGCGCCTCACCTGCCCTCCCGCATCGCGAACGCGCTGCAGGCCGAGATCGAGAAGGGGAACCTCAAGCCCGGCGACCGGCTGCCCGGCGAGCAGGCGCTGGCCGAGACGTTCGGGGTCAGCCGCAACGTGGTGCGCGAGGCGATCGCAAGGCTCCGCTCGGACGGCGTGGTGCAGTCGCGCCAGGGGATCGGGGCCTTCGTGATGCGGGATGCCGCCTCGCCGATCCTGCGCATCGAGCCCGACACGCTGAGCGACCGCGCGTCGTTCGCCAACGTGTTCGAGGTGCGGGCCATGCTGGAGGTCCGGGCCGCGGGGCTGGCGGCCAAACGCGGCACCTCGGTCCACAAGCGGGCCATCACGGCGGCGCTGGAGCGCATGCGCGGCACCGACAAATGGGCCGACGGGGGCGTCGATGCCGACCTCGAGTTCCATCGCGCGGTCGCGCTTGCGACCGGCAACGACTACATCGCCAAGGTGGTGAGCTTCGTCTCCGCGCACATGCGGGACAGCATCATGGCGACCCGGCGCCGGCCGAGCGCCCGGCTCGACGCCATCGTCGAGATCACGATCGCCGAGCATGTCGCGATCCACGACGCGATCGTGGGCGGCGCGGCCGCTGCGGCGCGCGCCGCGATGGAGCGGCACATCATCAATGCCGCCGCGCGGGTCGGCATCGCGATCACGGCCGACGACTGAGGCGTCGGTCCAGGAGGCTCGGCCGGTGAGGATCGGACCGGCAGGGCTTGCCCAGGCACCTCGATGGGCCGGACAAGCGATCCGCCGCTCCGCGCATGGAATTTGCATGATGGTCCATAGGCGTTGACATGAAGGCGGCTCGAGTGAGGATCATGTCTAGGTTTAACAGTGCGCGAGCGCCTTTGACCCATCCGGCCCGACGAGGAGTGTGCGACATGCGTGACCGGAGACACCTGCTGGGCCGGCTGGCGTTGGGCGCGGCCGTGGCGCTCGGCCTGCTGCCGGCGATCGCGGGGGCGGCGCGGGCCGAGGACGCGCTGGCGCGCGTCAAGGCGGCGGGCGTGCTCAAGGTCGGCACCGAGACGGCCTTCGCGCCCTTCGACTACATCGACGCCGGCGCCCATGTCGGCTTCAACGTCGACCTCTTCGAGATCATCGGCAAGGAGATGGGCCTCAAGGTCGAGTGGGTGGCCCTACCCTGGGACGGCGTGCTGCCCGGCCTCGAGGCCGGCAAGTTCGACCTGGTCGCGGGACCCGCGACGATCACCAAGGCCCGCATGGAGCGATACCGCTTCCTGCCGCCGATCGCGGAGGCGACCGTCGCCCTGCTCAAGCGCGCCGGCGATACGTCGGTGATGAAGCCGGCCGACATCGCCGGCAAGACGGTGGGCGGCGGCAAGGCCTCCTCGCAGCTCGCGCAGCTGCAGAGTTTTGGCGACACGCTGCCGACCAAGCCGGTCGTGCGCGAGTATGTCGGCAACAACGATGCCTATGCCGACCTCGCCGCGGGGCGCATCGTGGCGGTGGGCAATTCGCTGCCCAACATCGCCTATGTGGCCAAGCAGCGCCCGACGGTCTTCGAGGTCGTGCTGCCGCCCTTCGGCGCGAAGAGCTACTCCGCCTTCATCGCCCGCAAGGATGCCGACTACGCCGGCCTCGACGAGGCCGTCCAGACCGCGATGCTGAAGATCAAGGCGGACGGCCGCCTCGCCGAGGTGCAGAAGAAATGGTTCGGCGCCTCGTTCGACACGCCGGACACCGCGCCCGAGCCGTCCTTCTAGGGCGCGGCCTCCCGGCCGCCCGGAGCCGGCATGTCGCCGACCCTGTTCGGGCTGCTGCTGCAGGCGGCCGTGCTTACCGTCCTCATCAGCGCGGCCTCCATCCTCGCCGGCCTCGCGCTCGGGGCCGGGATCGCGATGGCGATGGTCTCGCCGCGGCGGGGCCTCGCCCGGCCGGCCAGGGTCCTGGTCAGCTTCTTCCGCGGCGTGCCGCTGCTGGTGCAGCTGCTGCTCATCTACAACCTGCTGCCGGCGGTCGGCATTGACCTGCCGAGCGTGCTTGCGGCCATCGTCGGCCTGTCGCTCTGCACGGCCGCCTATCAGGCCGAGAACCTGCGCGGCGCGCTCCTGAGCATCCCGCCCGGGCTGATCGAGGCGGCCGACATGGCGGGCCTGTCGGCCTGGCAGCGCTTCCGCCGCATCCAGGCGCCCCTCGCCGTCCGGCTGGCCCTGCCCTCCCTCGTCAACGAGGCGATCCTGATCCTGAAGGCCTCCTCGCTCGCCTCCGTGGTCGGGGTCGTCGAACTCACCCGGATGGCGCAGGATCTCGCGGCGAGCACCTACCTGCCGCTGCAGCTCTTCGCCTCGGCGGGGCTCGTCTATCTTGCGATCAACTGGTCGCTCGCGGGGCTCGGCAGCGCGCTCGAGCACCGGCTGGACCATACGCGACCTCAGGCCGCCCGATGAGGTTCGATACCGGCCTGATCCTCGCCTCGCTGCCGGCCGTGGCCCAGGCCTTCTCGATCACGCTCGGCATCTGGCTCGCCGGCGTGCTCGGCAGCGCCGCGCTGGGCCTGCTGGTCGCGGTGGCGCGCCGCTACGGTCCGGCGCCCGTGCGATGGTCGCTGCGCCTCTACACCGAGGTGATGCGCGGCACCCCGTTCCTCATCCAGCTTTTCCTGCTCTATTACGGCGGACCCTATCTCGGGCTGTCGCTCGATCCGGTGCCGGCCGGGCTCGTCGGCCTTACGGCCTATGGCGCGGCCTATTACGGCGAGCTGTTCCGCGGCGGGTTCGCGGCGGTGCCGCGCGGCCATGTCGAGGCCGCCGAATGCCTCGGCTTTACCCGGGCGCAGATCGTCGCCCGTATCCTGCTGCCTGAGATGGCGATCCTGGTGCTGCCGCCGGCCGTCAATCTCGCGATCGTGCTGGTGAAGGAGACCGCTGTCCTGTCGATCATCACGGTGCCCGAACTGACCCTGGTGATCAGCGGCATCGGCTCGCAATATTACGCCTTCGTCGAGGCGCTCTTCCTACTGGCCCTGTGCTACTGGGCGTTGGTGGAGGGGTCGGCCTATCTCGGCCGCCTCGCCGAGGCGCGGTGGTCCCGCGCCAGGATCGCCGGCCCATGAGCCTGCCGGACAAGGCCGAGCCCGCCATCAGGATCGAGGGCCTGCACAAGAGCTTCGGCGAGCACGCGGTGCTGGCCGGCATCGATCTCTCGATCGGCACGGGCGAGGTAGCCTGCATCGTCGGCCCGTCCGGCTCGGGCAAGAGCACGCTCCTGCGCTGCATGGCCTTCCTGGAGGAGCCGACGGCGGGCCAGGTGTTCATCGAGGGCCGGCGGCTGGGGTTCGGCCTCGACGCCGCGGGGCGCCGCGTGCGGCAGCCGAAGACGGAGCTGCGCGCCTTGCGCCAGCGCATCGATGCTCGCCGCGCCGACCAGCCGATCGCGGA
>CAXUMV010000399.1:2692-3533 GCA_964252065.1 uncultured Lichenihabitans sp. | reverse complement strand
GTAGGGCTTGCCGGACTGCCAGTAGTTCGGGTTCGCCGAGAACACGCTGGTGCCGCCCGGCTTGAACGACTGGAGCACGAAAGGCCCGGTGCCGACCGTCTTGGCGCCCGGCAGCGTGCCCTCCTTCACGACGAGGCAGTTCACCCCGCAGGTGATGGTGGGGAACTGGGCGACCCCCGTCAGCAGCGGGACCTGGACCTCGAGCGGGCCGGTCTTCTTCACGCCGCCGAAGTTGACGAGCTTGGCAAGGACGGCGTTGGAGAGGTTCGCCTCGTTGCCCCAGCTGTGCTGGATGGTCCAGACGATGTCCTCGGCGGTGAGATCCTTGCCGTCGTGCCAGGTGACGCCCTTGCGCACGCGGAAGGTCCAGACCGAGGCGTTGGCGTTCGGTTCGGCCGACTCGATCAGGCCCGGGCTGACCTTGCCGAAGGCATCCTGCCTGAACATCAGGTCGAACAGGTTGAGCGTCCGCACGAAGTCCGGCACGTTCAGCGCGGCCATGGGATCGATCGTCTCCGCGGCGCCCGCGGTGATCACCCCGACCCTGAGGCTGCCGCCGCGCACCGGCGTCCCCTCGGTCTTGGGCCCCGTGCTGAAGGGCGTTGCCGCAAAGGCGCTGCCGGGGAACAGCCCGCCGCCGATCGTCGCCGCGCCGACGCCCAGGAGGCCCGCGCCGACCACGGTCCGCCGCGAGATGCCGTTTCCAATCGCGTCGGACATTTCCCCCTGCTCCCTGCGTTAAGACGGCTTCGTGCCGGGCGGCGCGAGCCTCGTCGGATCGTCACAGGCTTTGAGCGTCAGTGGACTGACGTCAGGATGACGGTAGGTTGATAGCACTCGC
>CAXUMV010000399.1:0-2682 GCA_964252065.1 uncultured Lichenihabitans sp. | reverse complement strand
GGGTATTGTCCGCCGGCGGGCCTGGGGCGTCCGCATGGGGCGGGCCCGCGCGGCGCCCGACCGATGGAGCAGCCCTCATGGATCGTCTCGAAACGTCGCTGGCCGAGGCTCTCGGGCGCGAGCCCGGCCACGGCGACCCCTCCCTCGCGGCCGCCCTCATCGCCCTGCTGGCCGCCAAGGCCCTGGCCGGCGCCTTCGGCAATGTCGGGGGCCTCGTGGGCGGCGGCCAGCAGATGGCCCCCGCGCCCTACCGCCAGCCCCACGCCGAGCCGCAGGGCGGCACGGGGCTCCTGGGCGGGCTCGGCGGGCTGCTGCACCTGTTCCGGCAGAACGGTCTCGGCACCCTCATCGACACCTGGATCGGCGGCGGCCCTCGCGAGGCCGTCAGCGCGGGCCAGCTGCAGCAGGCGATCGGGACGAGCCTCCTCGATCAGCTCGCGCAGAAGACCGGCCGCTCCGCGGCTGACGTCGTCGAGCAGCTGACGCACGAGCTGCCCGCGGTCGTCGACCGGCTGACGCCGCAGGGCCGCCTGCCGAGCCACGAGGAAGCCTCCGCCCTGCTGCGCGACCGGACCCCCTGAGCACGCACGACGCTTCCCGCGTCGAACCGTCTTCGCGAGGCCGGCGCCGCGGCGATCCATGCTCCGGGTCCGGAAGCCCGACGTTGGACGGCCGGACTCGAAAGCCGCGCCCCTGCCCATATCCCTGCAGGGGTATTTTGCGGTCCCGGCCAGCCGTTAGCCTCCCTCCGTCGTCATCGACCCGTCATTCGCAGCCGCGCTTCGAGACATGATGCGTCACGGCGGTCCGGCAGGCGATCGGCCGGGAGACTTGATGCATGGCAGGCTTCGACACCCAAGACGTGCCTGAGGCCTCCGACAGCAGCAGACTGGAAAGACTCGGCTACACGCCGCAATTCCCGCGGCTGCTGGGCCTCTTCGCCGACTTCTCCCTGGGCTACTCGTATATGAGCCCGATGGGTGGCGCCTTCGCGCTGTTCGCCATCTCGATCACCGCGGCGGGTCCGGCCTTCTTCTGGTCGCTTCCCATCGTCCTCGTGGGTCAGGCCCTGGTGTGCCTCGTCTTCGCCGAAGCGGCCTCCGCTTACCCAATCGCCGGCGGCGTGTACCAGTGGGCGCGGCAGCTCGCCGGGCAGCGCTGGGGATTTCTGACCGCCTGGATCTACGTGCTGGCGCTGGCCGCGACCGTGGCGGGGGTGGCGACCGGCAACGCGCCGTCCCTCGCCGGCCTCATCGGCATCGAGGCGACCCCGGCCTTCAACGTCGCCGCAGCCTTCGGGCTGGCGCTACTGGCCATCCTGTCGAACCTCGCCGGCACCCGCGTCCTCGCCAGGGCCACCGAGATCGGGGTGTGGGCGGGCCTGCTGGGTCTCGCGTTCTGCGGCGTCTACATGCTGCTCTTCGCGCGGGTGCAGCCGTTCAGTGTCCTCACGGACATGGCCGGGCACGGCGAGGGCGGGCTCCTGGCGCCCATGCTGGCCGCATCCCTCATGGGGATCTGGATCTTCTTCGGCTTCGAGGCGTGCGGGGACCTCGCCGAGGAGGTCGAGGGCGCCTCCAAGATCGTGCCGCGCGCCATGCTGCTCACTATCGGGTGCGGCGGCGTGTCGGCCTTGCTGATCACGCTCGGCCTCATCCTGGCCGTGCCCGACCTCGCCGGCGCCGCGAGCGGGGCGGTCGCCGATCCCGTGACCACCGCCCTGCAGCAGTCCGGCGGCGCCTTCGGCTCGAAGCTGGCCCTGGTCTGCCTCAACATCATCAACGTCAGCGCGGCCTGCTCGCTGCTGGCTTCGGCGAGCCGGCTGCTGTTCTCGCTCGGCCGCGATGGCCTCGTGTTCGGCCACCGGGCCCTATCCCGGCTGGACCGGCGCGGCGCCCCGAGCGGGGCCATCCTGGCCGCCTCCGTCCTGGTGCTCCTCATCCTGTGCATCGGCCTGCTGTCGAGCGATGCGCTGACGCTGATCATCAGCTTTGCGACCACGGGCATCTACACCGCGTTCCAGATGGTGGTGGTCGCGTGCCTGCTCGCCGGCCTCAAGGCATGGAAGCCCGACGGGGCATTCAGGCTGGGCGGCTTCGCGCTCCCCGTGCGGGTCCTCGCGCTCGTCTTCGGGATCGGCGCGATCCTCAACCTCGCCTGGCCCCGGGCGCCCGAGTCCGGCTGGTTCGTGAACTGGTTCGTCGTGATCGCCATGGGCGTCATCGTCCTGCTCGGCATCGCGCAGGCGGTGCTGTTCGTGCCGGGCGGCACCGGGCCGCGCAGGTTCCGGCCGAGTGAGCCGCGCCGCGCGCGAGCGCCGCCTCACGCGACCCCGACGCGGTCCTCTTCCAGGATGTGATTGCAGAACTTTAGGAACAGCTGGGCCTGGCTGCTGATGCAGAGCTTCTCGTAAATATGCTTGCGGTGGATCTTCACCGTGCCTTCCGCGATGCACAGGTTGTGCGCGATGGACAGCGTCGAGTGGCCCCGCAGGAGCAGGCTGACGACCGTCTGCTCGCGCGAGGAGAGGCTGTCCTTGGCGAACTCCGAGAAGGCCTTCTCGAGCTGCCCCGCGGGCCTGCGCGGCTTGATCCGGTCCGTCGCGTCGTGACCGCTGCAGGGCCAGTGCTTGACCAGGGTCTCGCGGATGACCGGCTCGAGCATCGAAAGCCGCAGGACGTC
>CAXUMV010000398.1:0-3536 GCA_964252065.1 uncultured Lichenihabitans sp. | reverse complement strand
GCCGACGGTCGGCGGCTACCTGACCGACCTGTTCTCCTGGCACTGGCTGTTCCTGGTCAATGTCGGCCCGGGCATCGCGGTCACGCTGATCACCTACTTCTTCGTCGACTTCGACAAGCCCGACCTGTCCTTGCTGGAGCGCTTCGACTGGACCGGGCTCGTCGGCATGGCGGCCTTCCTCGGGGCCATGGAATACGTGCTCGAGGAGGGGCCGCAGAAGAACTGGTTCGACGAGAACATCGTCGTGGTCTGCGCGCTGGTGTCTTGCGTCGGCGGGCTGGTGTTCTTCTGGCGCGCCTTCACGGCGCCGCAGCCCATCGTCGATCTCAAGGTCTTCTCCAACCGCAACCTGGCCGTGGGGTCGCTGTTCTCCTTCGTCATGGGCGTGGGGCTGTACGGACTCACCTACATTTACCCGGTGTTCCTCGCCCGGGTGCGCGGCTACTCCTCGCTGCAGATCGGCGAGACCATGTTCGTCTCGGGCCTCTGCATGTTCGCCGCCGCCCCGATCGTCGGGCGGCTCATGAACAAGGTCGATCCGCGCTGGATGATCGGCATCGGCTTCACGGGCTTTGCGATTGGCACCTGGCTCGCCTCGACCATCACCAGGGACTGGGATTTCTGGGAGCTGCTCGTGCCCCAGATGCTGCGCGGCTTCTCGCTGATGACCGCGATGGTGCCCATCAACAACATCGCGCTCGGCACGATCCCGCCCGACAAGCTCAAGAACGCCTCGGGCCTCTTCAACCTGACCCGGAACCTCGGGGGCGCCGTGGGTCTGGCGGTCATCAACACCATCATCAACGACCGGTGGGACCTGCACCTGCAGCGCCTGCACGAAAGCGTCGCCTGGGGCCATGAGCGGGCCGAGCAGACCATGGCCGACTTCACCCAGGCCTTCGCGGCCCTGGGCTCGGACGCGACCGTCGCGGCCACCAAGCGGCTCGCCATGATGGTCCGGAGCCAGGCGCTCGTCATGTCGCTGGCCGACGTCTTCCTGGCCCTCAGCGTGCTGTTCATCGCGCTGGTGTTCGCGACCCCGCTGATGCAGCGGCCGGCGCGGCGCGGCGGCGGGGGAGGGGGACACTGACCGCCGGCGAGCGATCGTCCCCGGCGATGGTTCCCATCGAGACCCCGGCCCCGCCGCTCAGCGGCGCGACCACGCTGCTGCTCGCGGCCGCGGCCGGCGTGATGGTCGCCAACATCTACTACAACCAGCCTCTGCTCGGGCTCATCACCCGCGCGTTCGACGGCTCGCTGATCGTCGGCTTCATCCCGACCACGACTCAGATCGGCTACGCGCTCGGGATCGTGACGCTGGTGCCGCTCGGGGACTGCGTGGACCGGCGCAGCCTGATCGTCGGCCAGACGCTCGTCCTCACCCTGGCGCTCGCCCTGGCGGCCTTCGCCCCCTCCGCCCCCGTGCTGCTGCTGGCCTCCCTCTGCATCGGGGTGACGGCGACGGTGCCCCAGCAGATCCTGCCGCTGGCGGCCGATCTCGCCGCTCCCGCCCGGCGCGGCGCCGTGCTCGGGACCGTGATGGGCGGCCTTTTATGCGGCATCGTCCTCGCGCGCACGGTGGCGGGGATCATCGGCGAGGCGTTCGGCTGGCGCGCGGTCTACGGGGCCGCGATCGCGGTGGCGCTCGCGGCCGCCGCCGCGCTCGCCGCGACCCTGCCCTCGCGCGCTCCGGCGACCCGCTTGCCTTACCGCACCCTGCTCGCCTCCATGCTGTCGCTGATCGGCGAGGAGCCCGCGCTCCGCGCCGCGGCCGCGACCCAGACCTGCCTCTTTGCGAGCTTCAGCGTGTTCTGGACCGTGCTCGCCCTGCGGCTCGAACAGCCACCCTACGGCTTCGGGGCGGACGTCGCGGGCCTGTTCGGCATCGCGGGGGCCGTCGGGGTCCTGGCGGCGCCGCTGTCGGGCCGGGTCTCCGACCGGTTCGGCGCGCGGGTCGGCATCCGGATCGGCATCGCGGCGACGGTCGCCTCCTGGCTGGTGCTCGGCCTCTTCCCGGCCATCGCGGCGCTCGTCGGCGGCGTCATGCTGCTCGATCTCGGCGTGCAGGGCGCGATGATCGGCCACCAGACGATCGTCTTCGGCCTGCGGCCCGAAGCCCGCAACCGCGTCAACACCATCTATGTGGGTGGGATCTTCATCGGCGGCGCGCTGGGCTCGGCGGCCTCCGTGCTGGCCTGGAGGCACGGCGGCTGGCCGCCCGTCTGCGGCCTGGGCGGAGGGCTGGCGCTGCTGGCCCTGCTGCCGCACCTCGCGATGGGGCGGCGCTGACCCTCAGTCCTCGATCGCCTCGGGCAGCGCGAACACTTCGATGGGCTGTCCCACGCCCCGCAGCGGGAAGGCGCCGACCCGCTCGAGCCCGCCGGCCGTGCCGCGCATTTCCGCGAAGGTGCCGGAAAAGAGCGCCGGCCGCCCGACCTGCTTGGTCAGGCTTTCGAGCCGCGAGGCGATGTTGACCGCCGGCCCGATCACCGTGAAGTCGAGCCGCGCCTTGGACCCGATGTTGCCGTACATCACGTCCCCGACATGGATGCCGACCCCGTAGCCGAGCGCCTCGAGGCCATCGGTCGCGCGCTGCCGGTTCAGCGCGGCCATGTTGGCCCGGGCGCCGCGCACCGCCTCGTAGGCGCGGTCGACCGCACCCGTCTCGCTGAGCGGGAAAACGGCGAGCAGCCCGTCGCCGATGAATTTCAGGATCTCTCCGCCGTTCTCGTCGATCGGCGTCGCCATCGCGTCGAAATAGGCGTTCAGGAGCGCGATGACGTCGTCGCGCGGCCAGAGCTCGGAGATCATCGTGAACCCGCGCAGGTCGCAGATGAGGATTGCCGCCCCGAGCGTCGTGCCGCTGCCGCGCCGCGTCGCGCCGGCGAGGATTTGCTCGCTGGCGTGCGGGCCCACATAGGTCTGCAGGAAGGTCCGGGCGAGGCGGTTCTTGAAGCGGATCTCGATCAGCGGCGCAAGGATCGGCAGCAAGTCGGCGATAAGCGTCAGGTCCTCGACCGAGAAGCCGCCCGGCCGGTCCGCCGCGAAGCTGACCACGTGGCGCTGGCCGAGCGTGAAGAGCAGCGGATAGACCACGTAGTCGGTCAGCCCGTCCTGCCGCAGGTCCTCGTAGACCGAGTACTCGTCGTCGTCCGACAGGCCGTCGAGCTTCTGCCGGACCTGGTTGGACCCGTCGTAGATCGCCTTGATGGGACTGTTGAGGAACTGCTCGGAGGTCAGCACGGTGTATTCGGTGCGGCGCATCTCGGCCTGCACCATGCCGGGGCGCCACAGGAAGCGCGCGCCCAGCCACTCGGGATGGTTGGTGCGCAGCAGCAGGATCGACCGGCCGATCGGCACCCCGCGGTCGCGCAGCCGCGTGCAGAAGCCGACGAAGATGTTGTCGGCGAACCGCTCGTCGCGCGTGTCGTTGACCAGCCAGTCGAGCACGGTAGTGCGCTCCTGCGGCCATGCTCCGCCGTTGGCGGGGGCGGGAACCAGCTCGCTCATGCCGTCTCCCCGGGCTCGGCGCCTAG
>CAXUMV010000397.1:0-3538 GCA_964252065.1 uncultured Lichenihabitans sp. | reverse complement strand
TCAGCTTGTCGAGGTTGAGGACCTCGACCCCCTCCTGGCCGGCCAGCAGCCGGACCACGGCGGAGCCGATGAAGCCCGCCCCACCCGTGACGATGACGCGGCTCACGGGTGTTCCCCGCCGGCCGCGTAGTGGAAGACCGGCGGGAGATCGGCGAGCCGGGGCAGCTTCACGTCCTTGTCCGACAGGACGGCGCCGCCGGCCGGCAGCGGCCAGGCGATGCCGAGCGCCGGATCGTTCCACAGAATGCCCCCGTCGTGGGCGGGGCTGTAGAAGTCGGTGACCTTGTAGGCGACGAGCGTGTCGGGCTCGAGCGTGCAGTAGCCGTGGGCGAAGCCCGGCGGCACCCAGAGCTGGGCCCCCTCGGCGCCGTCGAGCCGCGCCGACACGGCCCGGCCGAAGCTCGGCGAGCCGGTGCGGATGTCGACCGCGACATCCAGGATCGCGCCCCTGATCACCCGGACGAGCTTGCCCTGCGCGGCCGGCTCCCGCTGGAAATGAAGCCCGCGCACGGTGCCCACGGCCGCCGACATCGCCTCGTTGTCCTGCACGAAATCGGCCGGCGCGACCGTCTCGCCGAACGTCCGTGCGCTGAAGGTCTCGGCGAAGTAGCCGCGCTCGTCGCCGAACCGGCGCGGTCTGATCAGCACGACATCGGCGATGGAGAGACGGTCGACCTGCAAAACCTACCTCAAATTCGACTGACGGCCCTGCGGACTACAATAGATCGGGAGTGGGATGCAGCAACTGATGGGGTCCGTGCCCCGTCCCGCGTCAGGGGATCGGGCGGGGCTCGTGGCCGACTTCGGCGAGGACGCGCTTGAGGTACTGGCCGTAGCTGCTCTTGGCGAGGCGGTCGGCCAGGGTGCCGAGCTGTTCGGCGGTGATCCAGCCCTGGGTGAAGGCGACCTCCTCCGGGCAGGCGATGCGAAAGCCCTGGCGGCGCTCGTAGACGCGCACGAACTCCCCCGCTTCCAGCAGCGAATCGGGCGTCCCCGTGTCGAGCCACGCAAAGCCGCGCCCCATGCGCTCCACGTGGAGCGTGCCGCGCGACAGATAGATCTTGTTGAGATCGGTGATCTCGAGTTCCCCGCGCCGCGAGGGCCGCAGGGACCGGGCGAGGCCGACCACCTCCCCGTCGTAGAAGTAGAGGCCGGTCACGGCCCAGTTCGACCGGGGCGCCGCAGGCTTCTCCTCGATCGCGACGGCGCGTCCCTCGGCATCGAAATCCACGACGCCGTACCGCTGGGGGTCATGCACGTGGTAGGCGAAGACCGTCGCCCCGTCCTGCCGCCCGGCGGCCGACTGCATCAGGGCGGCGAGGCCGTTGCCGTAGAAGACGTTGTCGCCCAGGATCAGCGCGCAGGGGTCCTGCCCGAGGAAGTCGGCCCCGATCACGAAGGCCTGCGCGAGCCCGTCGGGCGAGGGCTGCTCGGCATAGCGAAGCGCGATGCCCCATTGCGACCCGTCGCCCAGCATGCGCTTGAAGAAGGGCATATCGTCGGGCGTGGTGATCAGCAGGATGTCGCGCATGCCGCCGATCATCAGCGTCGTCAGCGGATAGTAGATCATCGGCTTGTCGTAGATGGGCAGCAGCTGCTTGGAGAGCACGCTGGTCATGGGATGCAGGCGCGTGCCGCTGCCCCCGGCCAGAATGATGCCTTTCGTGATCATCGATCCACCGCAGCGCCGTCCCCGGTCATGGCGACCTGCCGTCCCGTGACACGCTCGCCGCGGCAGGACAAGCACTCTTGCGGGACGGTGGCGCCCGGTCCGGCACGGCATTGCGCTCCGGCGGAACAGCGGTCCGACCGCAGCCCTGCCTTTAACACTGATGCAGGCGACGCGTTTCATCGTCCGCCGCAAGATGCTAGGAGCCCGAAAGCAGTCGTTCTCCCGACGCGATCCGCACCGCGTCGGGGACGGCGCAGGAAGTCGAGGCATGATCGAGCGGACCATTCGCAGCAAGGCGCCCCTTCGCCTTGCCCTGGCCGGCGGGGGCACCGACCTGTCGCCATTCTGCGACGAGCACGGCGGCGCGGTCCTGAACTGCACCATCGACCGCTACGCCTACGCGTTCATCACGACGCGCGACGACGGCCGCCTGGTGTTCCACGCCCGCGACATCCGCCGGCAGGAGCAGCACGAGGCCGGGCGCAGCCTGCCGACCGGCGAGGGACTGCGGCTGCACCGCTGCGTCTACAATCATTTCCTGGAGAATGCGGGGCTCGACCCGAGCCTCGGGCTGACGGTCACCACCGTCGTCGACGCCCCGGCGGGATCGGGCCTGGGCTCCTCGTCCGCCCTCGTGGTGGCGATCTGCGAAGCCTTCCGGGAGCTGTGCAACGCCCCGCTGGGCCTCTACGATCTCGGGCACCTCGCCTTCGAGATCGAGCGCACGAGGCTCGGACTCGCGGGGGGCAAGCAGGACCAGTACGCGGCCGCCTTCGGCGGGGTCAACTTCATCGAGTTCATGCGCAGCGACCGGGTGATCGTCAATCCGCTGCGGGTCGCCCGCGCGATCCTCAACGAGCTCGAGGCCTCGCTGGTGCTCTGCTTCACCGGGGCATCGCGCGAATCGGCGGACATCATCCGGCAGCAGACCACCAGCATGGAGCAGCGCGACGCCAAGGCCCTCGACGCCTTGTTCGCGCTCAAGGCCTCGGCGTTGGACATGAAGCAGGCGCTGCTGGCCGGCGATCTCCAGCGCATGGCCAGAACGCTCGACGAGTCCTGGCTGTCCAAGAAGAAGACCGCCGGATCCATCTCCAACGGCGCCATGGAGCAGCTGCTGGACATCGGCCGCAACGCCGGCGCCAAGGCCGGCAAGGTGTCGGGTGCCGGCGGCGGGGGGTTCCTCATGTTCCTCGTCGATCCAGAAGACCGGCTGAACGTCGTCGAAAGCCTGAACCACGCAGGGGGCCGGGCCGGCCCCACCCACCTCACCTTCTCGGGAGTAGAAACATGGCAGCAGCCGTCGCCGAAGTGAGCGGCCAGGACCAGGCCGGCTATCACGCCTTCATCGCCGACCATTTCGAAGACTCGCGCCTCGTGATGGAGGCGGCCGCCCGCTCGGCGTCGTTCCAGGCCAGCCTCGTGCGGGTGTCGGCCCTCATGATCGAGACGCTGCGCGCGGGCGGCAAGCTGATGTTCGCGGGCAACGGGGGCAGCGCTTCGGACGCCCAGCACATCGCCTGCGAGTTCGTCGCGCGCCTCAACTTCGATCGCGCGCCCCTCGCCGGGCTGGCCCTGACGACCGACACCTCAACGCTGACCTCGGTGGGCAACGACTACGGCTTCGACCACGTGTTCGAGCGGCAGGTGCGCGCCCTGGGGCGCCCGGGCGATGTCTTCGTCGGCATCTCGACCTCGGGCCGCTCGCGCAACGTGCTGCTGGCGCTCGAGGCGGCGCGGCAGGCCGGCATTCACACGGTCGGGTTCGGGGGCGAGGGCGAGACGGCCATGAGCGCCATCTGCGATCTCATGGTCGCCGCGCCCTCGACCGCGACGCCCATGATCCAGCAGGTCCACATCACGGCC
>CAXUMV010000396.1:0-3540 GCA_964252065.1 uncultured Lichenihabitans sp. | reverse complement strand
CAAGAAGATCGCCCCGGCGCTGGCGGCGGGCTGCTCGATCATCGTGAAGGCGGCGGAGGACACGCCCGCCTCTGCCGCGGGGCTGGTGCTCGCGCTCGCGGACGCCGGCGTTCCCCCGGGCGCGCTCGCCCTCGTGTTCGGCGACCCGGCCGCCATCTCGGCCTATCTCATCCCGCACCCCGTCATCCGCAAGATCTCGTTCACGGGGTCGGTGCCGATTGGCAAGCGCCTCGCCGCCATGGCCGGCGAGCACATGAAGCGCGTCACCATGGAGCTCGGCGGCCACGGCCCCGCCATCGTGTGCGACGACGTCGACGTCGAGGCGGTGAGCACGACCCTGGTCGGCTCGAAGTTCCGCAACGCCGGGCAGGTCTGCGTCTCGCCGACCCGCTTCCTGATCCAGGAGAAGGTCTACGACCGCTTCGTCGAGCGGTTCACCGCCAAGGCCAAGGCGATCCGGGTCGGCGACGGCCTTGCGCCCGACACCGTGATGGGGCCGGTCATCACCCAGCGCCGGCTGCAGGCCGTGGAGAGCCTGGTGGCCGACGCCCGGCAGGCGGGCGCCGAGGTGACGACGGGGGGCGGCCGCATCGGCAACACGGGCAACTTCCTCGAGCCGACCGTGCTGGCCGGGGTCACGAGCGCCATGCGGGCCATGAACGAGGAGCCGTTCGGCCCGGTCGCCCTCATGCGGCCCTTCGCCGATCTCGACGACGCCATCGCGGAGGCCAACCGCCTGCCCTTCGGCTTGGCGGCCTACGCCTTCTCGCGCTCGGCCAGCGCGGTGTCGCGCCTGTCGTCGGGGATCGAGACCGGCATGCTGACCATCAATCATCTCGGCCTCGCCCTGCCCGAGACGCCCTTCGGCGGCGTCAAGGACAGCGGCTACGGGTCCGAAGGCGGCAGCGAGGCGCTGGAGCCGTTCCTCGCGACCAAGTTCGTGACCCACGCGGCGCTGGCCTGAGGCGTCCCGCCGGACGGACGATTTTCGCCGTCCGTCACGGCCGCCATAGGGCGACATTGCTCGCCCGCTCCCCAGCGATGTCAAGACGTTGACCACGCACCCGGCCGCGGGAGGCGAGCCGGGCAGCCATGTTTTAATCATGCCGACAATTCTGGGCACGACCCCCTGCCAATATAACGTTCTTTAACGCCACGATGTGATTGTCGTCATCTCTAAACAGTATCCGACGTTCCGGAAAAAGACATAAGCAAGATAAAAGGCGGCATAGGCCGGCAATGTCGCCCATTGCCATCCCGTCCGGCTGCAATGAGGCTCGCGTCCCGTCGTTTCGACACCGGGCCTTTCCAAACAACAACGACAAGGTCGTTCGCGTCGTCTTCGCCTCCCGGCGGAGCCCGACCGGCTGACGTCGCGATACAACGCTGAGGTTTCACATGGCGACGGTGTTGACGGTGGACGACTCGCCGAGCGTTCGGCAGGTGGTGAAGATCGTGCTCGGGGGAGCCGGCTACACCGTGATCGAGGCCGGCGACGGCGCCGAGGGCCTCGCCAAGGCCAAGGCGACGCCGGTCGCCATGGTCATCACCGACCTCAACATGCCGGTGATGAACGGGCTGGAGCTGATCCGCAACCTGCGCAAGGTGCCCTCGATCACGGGCATCCCGATCGTGTTCCTGACCACCGAGTCCAACGAGGCTGCCAAGCAGGAGGCCAAGGCCGCCGGGGCGACGGGGTGGATCACCAAGCCCTTCAAGCCCGAGCAGCTGCTGGCCGTGGTGACCAAGCTGGTGAAGAAGTGACCGCGCTCGATCCCGTCGACATGTTCCGCCAGGAAGCCGGCGAGCTCCTGGACAACCTCGAAGGCACGCTGCTCGACCTCGGGCAGAGCCCGGGTGACAAGACCCTGGTGGATACCGCGTTCCGGGCCCTGCACACCATCAAGGGGTCGGGCGCGATGTTCGGCTTCGACCAGGTGGCGGCCTTCACGCACGACTTCGAGACGGCCTTCGACCTCGTGCGGCAGGGCAAGGTCCCCGCGAGCGCCGATCTCGTCTCGGTCGCGCTTGCGGCGCGGGACTACATCCGGGCGCTGATCGAGACGCCGGCGGACGCCGACGCCGTGATCGGCCAGGCGATCCTGGGCAACCTGCAGAGCCTCGTCGAGGCGTCGGGCCACCCGGCCCCGGCGAGCGACGCCGCGCCTCTGGCCGCCGCGCCCGCCGCCGCCGGGCCGTCCGGCTGGCAGCTTTCCATCGCGTTCCAGCCGGACGTGCTGCGCAACGGCACCGATCCCCTGGCGCTGCTGGACGAGCTGCGGCAGCTCGGGCCCTGCACGGTGTGCGCGCTCACGGACGCCGTGCCGCCGCTCGAGGTGCTCGAGCCGCAGGCGCTGGCCCTGCGATGGTCCGTCACGCTCGCGGCCCCGTGCCCGCGCGAGGCCATCGACGACGTGTTCATGTTCGTGCTCGACGACATGACCCTCGAGGTCACCCCGCTTGCGGCCGCAGGGGCTCCGGCCGAGGCGGCTCCCGCGGCCGTCGCCGAAGCGCCGATCCAGCCGCAGGCGCCGGTCGGCCACCCCGCCGCCGCGCCCGCGCCGCTCCCGGCGGTCGCCGAGGAGCGCCGCGACGTCGTCCGCCGGGCCGAGGACAAGGGCTCCAGCAGCGTCCGGGTCCAGGCCGAGCGCCTGGACGAGCTGATGGACCGGGTCGGCGAGCTCGTGATCGCGCAGGCGCGGCTCAGCCAGCTTGCCCACCTGCGCAGCGACAGCAGCATCTCGGCCATCGCCGAGGACATCGAGCGGCTCGCCTCCGGCCTGCGCGACACCACCATGGGCATCCGCATGGTGCCGATCGGCTCCCTCTTCGCCCGCTTCCGGCGCCTGATCCACGACCTGTCGCGCGACCTCGGCAAGCCGGTCGAGTTCGTGACCTCCGGCGAGGACACCGAGCTCGACAAGACCATGATCGAGCGTCTCGCCGATCCGCTGGTCCACCTCATCCGCAACGCCATCGACCATGGCGTCGAGACCCCCGAGCGGCGCCTGGCCGCCGGCAAGCCCGCGACGGGCCGCATCGAGCTCCTGGCCCAGCACACCGGCGCCCAGGTGATGGTGACGGTGCGCGACGACGGCGCCGGGCTCGATGCCGCCCGCATCCGCGCCAAGGCCGAGGAGCAGGGGCTGGTCGCGCCGGGCGCCGCCCTGAGCGAGGCCGAGATCTACGACCTCCTGTTCCACCCGGGCTTCTCCACGGCGCAGACCGTGTCGGCGCTGTCGGGGCGCGGGGTCGGCATGGACGTCGTCAAGCGCACCATCGAGGCGATGCGGGGGAGCATCGAGCTCGACACCGTGCCCGGGGCGGGCTCCACCGTCTCGCTCCGCCTGCCGCTCACCCTCGCCATCATCGAGGGGCTGCTGATCCGGGTCGGGGAGGGCCGCTACATCATCCCGCTGTCGGCCATCGAGGAATGCGTCGAGCTGCCGGCCCCGGGCGGGGGCGGGCGCGGCGGGGAGGGCCGCTCCTTCCTCAACATGCGGGGCGACCTCGTGCCGTTCCTGCGCCTGCGCGAGCTGT
>CAXUMV010000395.1:0-3552 GCA_964252065.1 uncultured Lichenihabitans sp. | reverse complement strand
CACCCGACCGCCGCCACCGCCTCGAGCACGGACGAGGCGCCGAACCAGGCGATGAGGCCGGTCGCAAGGCCGAGGCCCAGGAGGCCGGCCAGGATGAGGGAAGCGCGCATGGCGAGGGGCGGCCGAGTCGTTGCAGGTCCCGCTGCATAGTCCCGCCCCGGCCCGGAGGGAAATCGCTCGGCCGGTGTTCGGCCGCACCCGGGCCCGAAAACAGCGAGAGCGGCAGGCCTGTCCTTGGACCTGCCGCTCCCGTTCACACGCCCAGGGATCTCGTGTCTCGCGGGAACCCCAGAGGCTGTTTCATGCCCTTCTCCCGCGCCGCGGGAGAAGGGCCTTGTTCGGCTGGACTGCGCGTCTTCAGAGGCCGGCGAGGTAGGTGGTGGGGTCGACCGGGGTCGCGCCCTTGCGCAGCTCGAAGTGCAGCTGGGGCGAGGCCACGTTGCCCGACTGGCCGGACTTGGCGATGACCTGGCCGCGCTTGACGCTGTCGCCGCGCTTGACGTCGAGCTCGCCGTTGTTGGCATAGGCGCTGACGAAGCCGTTCGGGTGGCGGATCAGCACGAGGTTGCCGTAGCCCTTGAGCTCGCTGCCCGCATAGGCGACCGTCCCGCCCTCGGCGGCCTTCACGGGCGTGCCGTCCGGCAGCGCGATGTTGATGCCGTCGTTGCCGCCCTTGAAGCCCTGGATGATCCGGCCCCGGGCGGGCCAGCGGAACTCGGGATTGCCGGACGCGTCCGCGACGGTCGTCTGCGGGGCGAGGGTCGTGGCGGCCGGCGCCGTTTCGGGCTTGGCCGGCGCGGCCGCCTGGGCCACCACGGGCGCGGCGGGCTTGGCGACCGGCGGCTTGGCGAGCGCCGTCTTGACCGGGGCCGGGGCCGCGGCAGCCGGCGCCGCAGCGGCGACGGCCGGGGCCTTCACACCCTTGCGGATCGAGGCTTTCTCGGCCGCCACCGCCGCGGGCTTCTCGGCGGCCGGCAGCTTCAGGGGATGGGGCGCTTCGGCGCGGGCGAGCCGCTCGGCCGGAGCCGGCTTGGCGGCCTGGCGCCGTTCGGCCGCGGCGGCGGCCCGCTCGACCGCCGGCCGGGTCAGCGTCGCCTTGGCCGGGGGAGCAGCGGCCGCGATCCGGGCCGGCGCGGCGGCGGGCTGGCTTGACGCTGTGGCGTTGTAGACCGGGATGGTCAGGCTCGAGCCGGACCGGACATCGCTCGGGCTCGACAGGCCGTTGGTCTGCAGCAGCGCCGTTTCCGGCACGCCGTAGCGCTTGGCGATCACCTCGGCGCTTTCACCCGCCCCGACCGTGATCGGCACCCCGCCGCTGGAGGTCCAGCCGCCGAAGGAGCTGCCGCGGGCGGCGCGCACGGGCTCGATCGAGCCGGTCGTCTCCCGGCTGATCGGCGCCGCCGATGCCGAGCGGGTCAGGTTCGGCCGCAAGGGGGCCGCGGCGGCGACGCGGGAGGGAGCCGAGAGCGAACGGCTCGACACCGGCGGCGTCCGGCCGGCCGGCATGGCGTCGGCCACGTGCCGCGCCGGCTGCTCGTTGGCCGAGGTCGAGAACGGGCTCGAGAAGGGATCGGACAGCCGCGTCGAGTCGGTCGAGCAGCCGGCCATCAAGGCCGAGACCGCTGCGGCGGCACAAAGTTGGAGGGCAAGTCGGCCATGTCCACGCGGCGAGAGCTTACGCATAATCATACCCACTGAGGTCACCCGGTCGCTATGGACAGAGTAAAGACCCCGTGAGTTAAGGCGTGGTTTAAGATGAATCGGACGTCACGAAAATAACCGCCTGCCAACGTGTCTTAACCAGGGCGGCGTGAAGAAGCCGGGCCGGACATTCCAAAGATCTTGGTTAACGGGATATTGACGTCCGTCAACACGGCAAGCCCGAACCCAAGCTGCATCGAAGCAAACCGGCGCCGACCGCCGATGTCGTCTTCGCGAGCGCAGCGAAGCGATCCATCTTCGGGCCGCCCCATCGGTGCCTGGATCGCCACGGCGCTGACGCGCCTCGCGATGACGGACCCCAGGCGAGGGTCGACGACGGCAGCGCGGTTACCGCAGCAGGCCCGCGTAGCGCTCCAGGGAGTCGGTGTCGGTCAGATCGATGCGCAGCGGCGTCACCGAGATCATCTTGGCGGCCAGCGCCTCGAGGTCGGTGCCCTGGTCGGGCACGGAGCGGCTGCGCTGGAAGGCGATCCAGTAATAGGGGTGGCCGCGCCCGTCCTCCCGTTCGTCGACGCGGCAGAGATCGGCGTCGCGCCGGCCCTGCCGGGTGATGGCGAGGCCCGTGATCCCGTCCGGCGCGCAATGGGGGAAGTTCACGTTGAGCAGCACGCTCGACGGAAAGCCCCGCTCGAGGAGCTTTGCGATCACGGTCGGGCCATGGGTCTCGGCACAGTCCCAGTGCGTGTGGCGCTGGCCGCCCTCGAGCCCGTAGGCCTGGCTCAGCGCGATGGACGGGATGCCGAGCAGCGTGCCCTCGATCGCACCCGCCACCGTGCCGGAGTAGGTCACGTCCTCGGCGGCGTTCTGCCCGCGGTTGACGCCGGACAGCACGAGATCCGGCTTGCGGCCGCCCATCAGGCGGCGCACGCCCATGATGACGCAGTCGGTCGGGGTCCCGCTGACGGCGAAATGGGTCGCCGAGACCTCGCGCAGGCGCAGCGGGTTGGACAGCGACAGCGAATGGCCGACGCCCGACTGGTCCGTCTCGGGCGCCACCACCGTCACGTCGTCCGACAGGCTCCGGGCGATGCGTTCGAGGACCGCAAGGCCCGGCGCATGGATGCCGTCGTCGTTGGTGATCAGAATGCGCATGCGCCCTGCCCTTCCTGGCTGTCCCGCGGCCGACCGCCTCAGGCGACGGTGATCCGCTCGAGCCCGCCCATGGCGGGCCGGAGGACGTCGGGCACGGTAACCGAGCCGTCCGGGTTCTGGTAGTTTTCCAGCACGGCGATGAGCGCGCGGCCGACCGCCACCCCCGATCCGTTGAGGGTGTGGACGAAGCGGGTCCCCTTGGCGCCGACCGGCCTGTAGCGGGCGTCCATGCGCCGCGCCTGGAAGTCGCCGCACAGCGAGCAGGACGAGATCTCCCGGAACGTCGCCTGCCCGGGCAGCCAGACCTCGAGGTCGTAGGTCTTCTGGGAGGCGAACCCCATGTCGCCGGTGCACAGCAGCATGACCCGGTAGGACAGCCCGAGCCCCTGCAGCACGGCCTCGGCGCAGGCGGTCATCCGCTCGTGCTCGGCGCCCGACTGCTCGGGGGTCGTGACCGACACCATCTCGACCTTGGTGAACTGGTGCTGCCGGATCATGCCGCGGGTGTCGCGCCCCGCCGAGCCCGCCTCCGCCCGGAAGCAGGCCGTCAGGGCCGTCACGCGCATCGGCAGCGCCGCCTCCTCCACGATGGCGTCCCGGACGAGGTTGGTCAGGGGCACCTCGGCGGTCGGGATCAGCCAGAAATCCTCGCCCGCCCGGAACTGGTCGTCGCGGAATTTCGGCAGCTGCGCCGTGCCGACCATCGCCGCATCGCGCACCAGCAGCGGCGGGTCGACC
>CAXUMV010000394.1:0-3582 GCA_964252065.1 uncultured Lichenihabitans sp. | reverse complement strand
GGCCCGGCTCCAGCGACGAGGAGACCACCGCCGACGAGTCGCTGCTCAAGCGCGCGGGCGTGTGCCGCGACTTCGCCCATCTCGGCATCGCGTTCTGCCGCGCCCTCGGCATCCCGGCGCGCTTCGTGTCCTGCTACGCGCACGGGCTCGTGCCGTCCGACTTCCACGCCGTGTTCGAGGCCTATCTCGACGGGCGCTGGTGGCTGTTCGATGCGACGCGGCAGGCCAATCTCGACGGCCTGGTGCGCATCGGGGTCGGCCGCGACGCCGCCGAGATCGCGTTCTCGACCCCCTACGGCCTCATGGAGCCGACCGGCATGCAGATCCGCATCGAGCGCGCCGACGGCAGCCCCGGCCCGCAGAACCGCACCGTCGACGCCATCGCGACCGAGGAGCCCATGCCGCACGGGGGCGCGGCGTAGCGCCCCTCGGATGCTGTCTGGAAACCCAGTGCCGTCAGGATCGGAACCGGGCGAGGCGCCCCCGCGGCGCCCCCAGCACCTCGTCCTCGCGCATCACGGGGGTGCCGCGCACGATGGTGGCGACCGGCCAGCCCTGCACGGCCACGCCCGCGAAGGGCGTCCAGCCGCAGGGCGAGGCGATCCAATCGTCCTCGATGGTCCGGCGGCGCTTCATGTCCACGAGGGTGAAGTCGGCGTCGTAGCCGGCCGCGAGCCGCCCCTTGGCCACGAGCCCGTAGACGCGGGCCGGGCCCGCGGCCATGAGGTCGGCCAGGCGCGACAGGGTGAGCCGCCCGGCGTTCACGTGGTCGAGCATGACCGGCACGAGGGTCTGCACGCCCGTGAGCCCGGCCGGGCAGTCCGGCCAGGGACGCTCCTTGGCGGCCCGGGGATGGGGGGCGTGGTCGGACCCGATGGTGTCGACCGTGCCGTCGCGCACGGCGGCCCAGCTCGCAGCCCTGTGCCGCTCCCCCCGGATCGGCGGGTTCATGACCCCGAACCCGCCGAGCCGGTCGTAGCAGTCGGGCGCGACCTGGGTCAGGTGGTTGACCAGCACCTCGACGGTCGCAAGATCGCGGAACTCGCGCAGGTAGCCGAGTTCCTCGGCGGTCGAGACATGCAGGATGTGGGCGGGCCGGCCGGTCCGTCGGGCCAGCGCCATGAGGCGGCGGGTGCCCAGGAACGCGCATTCCTCGTCACGCCACTCCATGTGGCTGCGGTACGGCATGCCGGCGTGGAACAGGGGTTTGCGGGCCTGCAGGCGGTACTCGTCCTCGCTGTGGAAGGCGATGCGCCGCCGCCCGGCGCCCATGATGCGCTCGAGGTGGGCGTCGTCCTCCACCATGAGCGAGGCCGTCGAGCTCCCGGCGAACACCTTGATGGCGCAGACGCCCGGCTCCGCCTCGAGCGCGGCGAGCGCGTCGATGTTGGTCTTGGCGCCCGCCACGTAGAGGCCGACGTCGCACCAGCTCACGGCCGCCGCATGGTCGCGCTTGGCGGCGAGCGCGGCGTGGTCGGCGACGGGCGGGGTGGTGTTCGGCATGTCGAACACGGTGGTGATGCCGCCGAGCACGGCGGCCCGCGTGCCGCTGCCCATCGTCTCGACCGCGGGGTCGCCGGGATCGCGCAGGTGCACGTGGCTGTCGATCAGGCCCGGCAGTACGTGCAGGCCCCCCGCCTCGAGCGTCTCGGCCGCCGTGTCGCCCGCCTCGGCGCCGATCGCGGCGATGCGGCCGCCGAGGACGCCGATGTCGGCCGCCTCCTCGCCCCAGGGCAGCACGCAGGTGCCGCCGCGGATCAGCAGGTCGTAATGCATGGCCGCGGGGCCGCCTCAGGCCGAGCGCGGCGCCACCGCCATGCCCCGCTGCACGGCGGGGCGCGCGCCGATCGCGGCCTGCCAGCGGCGCAGGGCCGGATAGCGCTCGAGATCGAGGCCGATGAACCCCGCGGCGCCGATCCAGGGCCAGGTCGCGACGTCGGCGATCGTGTAGTCCGGCCCGGCCAGGTAGGGGGCGTCGCCGAGGCGGATCTCGAGGACGCCCAGCAGCCGCTCGGCCTCGCCCCTGTAGCGCGCCAGCGCAGGGGGCACGCTCTCCTTGTTGCGGGACCAGAACCCGGCCTGCCCGAACATCGGGCCGACGCCCCCCATCTGAAACATCAGCCATTGCAGCGCCGCGAAGCGCCCGATGGGATCGGCCGGCAGCAGCTGGCCGGTCTTCTCGGCGAGGTAGATGAGGATCGCGCCCGACTCGAACACCGTGAGCGGGGCGCCGCCCGGGGCGTCCCGGTCGACGATGGCGGGGATCTTGCCGTTGGGGTTGATGGCGAGGTAGCCGGGCTCCTTCTGGGCGCCCTTCGACAGGTCGACCAGATGCGTCTCGTAGGGAAGGCCGACCTCCTCCAGCATGATCGCGGCCTTCTGGCCGTTCGGGGTTGCGGCCGTGTAGAGATCGATCATGCGTCGCGCCTTGCAGAAGGAGGGCACGGGCCCGGCGGCCCCGAACCTCTCCTTAGACCATTCCCGTCGCACGGACGACTGCGGGAAGCTGGGATCGGCGCGTCGAACCTAGCCTGCCGCCTGCCGATCGAGGCCCCTCGCCCCTTCGGAGAGAAGGACGGACGAGGGGCTTGGCGTGCCGAAGGGCCCCTCATCCGCCCTGTCGGGCACCTTCTCCCCGCAAGCGGGGCGAAGGAAACTTCCCGGGTCGATCAAGCCTCAGAGCAGGGCGCGGAAGAGGGCGAACAGCAGGCCGGCGATCAGCATGGCGGCCGGCAGGGTCAGCACCCAGGCCATGGCGATGGAGCGCACCGTGCTCCACTGCAGGCCCGAGCCGTTGGCCGCCATGGTTCCGGCGACGCCGCTCGACAGGATGTGGGTCGTCGACACCGGCAGGCCGTAGAACTCGGCGCCCAGGATGGTTACGGCCGCCACGAGCTCGGCCGAGGCGCCCTGGGCATAGGTCAGGTGCTGCTTGCCGATGCGCTCGCCCACCGTGACGACGATGCGCTTCCAGCCGATCATCGTGCCGAGCCCCAGCGCGATCGCCACCGACACCTTGACCCAGTCGGGGATGAAGCGGGTTCCGCCGTCGAGCTGGCCCCGGTAGTCCTTGAGGGTCGCAGCCTCCTCGGGCGTGAACTTCGCGCCCGCCTGCGGCATCAGCCGGATCGCGTCGGAGGCCATGTACATGTCGTTGCGCATGTTCTTGGTGGCGCTAGCCGGGACGTGCTGGATCGACCCGTAGGTCTGCACCCCGTGGGCGATGTCGCCCGACAGAGCGCTCAGCGCCGCGAAGACCTCCGGGGTGTTCAGCGCCCGCACCTTGAGGGCGTCGCCGAGGCTCTTGCGGGCCTCGTCCGCCGACACGGGCGCCACGCCCGCCTGATGGGCTGCGAACACGCCCCCGGCCTTCTGCGTCGCGGCCACGAAACCCGGCGTGCTCGACTCGGGCATGGTGCGGTTCAGCGCATAGGCGGTCGGGGCGACGCCGATCAGGATCAGCATGATGAGCCCCATGCCCTTCTGGCCGTCGTTGCCTCCATGGGCGAAGGACACGCCCGTGCAGGTCAGCACCAGGATGCCGCGGATCCACCACGGCGGGCTGGCGCTCTTGGGCTCTTC
>CAXUMV010000393.1:710-3594 GCA_964252065.1 uncultured Lichenihabitans sp. | reverse complement strand
GCCTCGAGCCGCCGCGACCTGCGCGATGGGACCGTCGCCATGCCGGGCACCCTGCCCCGCCACGTGGCGTGGCCGAATGCGTTCCGCATCGCCCCGCGCATCCCCTCCCTCGCCTGCCGCCTCGTGCATGTCGCGGCCGGCTTTCTCGACGCCTGCGTCGCCGCCCCGAACGCGCAGGACTGGGACGTCGCGGCCGCGGACCTGATCCTCCACGAAGCCGGCGCGCGGTTCAGCGACCGCCATGGCACGCTGCCGATCTACAACCGCCCCAGGCCCGTCCACCCGATGCTGATCGCCGGGCCGCCTCCCCTGCATCGCGCGCTCCTGGCCCTGATGCAGCGGGCCGGCGACTGACCGCCGGTCGGCTGCATGGCGGCGCACCCCAAGTAACGTCCCTGTTGCGCGGCAGCCGCCCTCCCCGCCATGATCGCAGAAACCCGCAACCCCCGTATCTCGAGCTCGCACCATGACAGCCTCCTCCACCGGCGCCCCCCTTCTCCACCTCGTCTTCGGCGGGGAGCTCGTCACGCTCGGGTCGACGGAGTTTCGCGACACGGCCAAGCTCGACATCGTCGGCATCTATCCCAGCTACGCCACGGCCGAGGTCGCCTGGCGCGCCAAGGCGCAGGGGAGCGTGGACAACGCCCTGATGCGCT
Organism: uncultured Lichenihabitans sp.; assembly: GCA_964252065.1. GTDB lineage: Bacteria > Pseudomonadota > Alphaproteobacteria > Rhizobiales > Beijerinckiaceae > Lichenihabitans. The sequence continues at coordinate 2,938 of CAXUMV010000393.1, read as the reverse complement.
ACGTCATCGTCCACCTGCACCGGTTCCTGGAGCCGGAGGCCGCGGTCCAGGCGTCGTCCCGCCGCCCGCCTGCCGCACGGGGCTGAGCGCGGCGCATGGGTCTGCTGAAGGCCTTCGGCCGCTCGCCCATGGCGCAGGAAACGGTGGGGTGGCTCGCAACCAGCTACCTGCGGCTGGTCCGCCGGACCAACCGCTTCGTGCAGGAGCCGCCGGGCTTCGCCGAGACGATCGCCCACGACCTGCCGGTGATCGCCGCGATGTGGCACGGCCAGCACTTCATGGTCCATTTCGCCTGGCCCAAGGGGGCGCGGGTGGCGGCGCTCATCTCGCGCCACCGGGACGGCGCGGTGAACGCCGCGATCCTCAGGCGGCTCGGCGTCGAGCCGATCCGCGGCTCGGGCGGGGAGGCGAGCGGCAGCCGCCGGCGCGGGGGCGCTGCGGCGCTGCTCGCCATGACGCGGCTGCTCGGCCAGGGGCGGACCGTGGTGATGACCGCCGACGTGCCCAAGATCGCGCGGCGGGTCGGGCTCGGCATCGTGACCCTCGCGCGGCTGTCCGGCCGGCCGATCTATCCCGTGGCCGTGGTGACCAGCCGGCGCTTCGATTTCTCGTCCTGGGACCGGGCCAGCCTCGGCAAGCCGTTCGGCCGCGGCGCCATGGTGCTGGGCGATCCCGTCCGGGTGGCGCCCGATGCCGACGCGGACGCGCTGGAGGCGGCCCGCCAGGCGGTCGAGGCGGGTCTTGCGCGCGTCCACGAGCGCGCCTACGCCCTGGTGGGCAGCCATGATCCCGGCCGGCTGCTCGGCCGCGTCCCCTCCGTGCCGGCTGCCGCCGACGAGCCTCGCATGACGGCATGACCCTCCTTCTGAGCCTCTACAGGGCGGCCACGACGCTGTTCGGTCCGGCGGCGACGCCGTATCTGCGGCGACGCACCGCCAGGGGCAAGGAGGATGCGGGGCGCCTGCCCGAGCGGCGGGGCCTCTCCCGGCACCCGCGCCCGGCCGGCCGGCTCGTCTGGCTGCACGGGGCGAGCGTCGGCGAGGGTCTCGCGCTGCTGCCCCTGGTCGAACGCCTGGTCGGCCGCGGCCTGGGGGTCCTGGTGACGACCGGCACCGTGAGCTCGGCGCGCATCCTTGCCGAACGGCTGCCGCCGGGGGCGCTGCACCAGTTCGTGCCTCTCGACGTGCCCTCGATGGTCCGGCGCTTCCTCGACCACTGGCGCCCGGAGCTGGCGATCCTCGCCGAGTCAGAGCTCTGGCCGAACCTGATGATCGAGACCACGCGCCGGTCGATCCCGCTCGTGCTCGTCAACGCCCGCCTGTCGCGGCGCTCCTTCGAGCGCTGGCGCCGCCTGCCGCGCTTCATCGGCCCGCTGCTTGGGCTGGTCGACCTCTGCCTCGCCCAGAGCGCCCTCGATGCGGAGCGCTTCCTGGCGCTCGGGATGCCGCGCGTCACGGTCGCCGGCAACCTCAAGTTCGACGCCGCCCCGCCACCGGCCGACATCGCGCCCTTCGAACGCCTGGCCGAGGCGGTCGGGTCGCGGCCGCTCTGGCTCGCCGCCTCGACCCATCCGGACGAGGAGGCTCTGCTGCTGGACGTCCATCTCGGCGCCGCCGCGAGCAGGCCGGACCTCCTCACGGCGATCGCGCCCCGGCACGCGGAGCGCGGAGCGGCCATCGCGGCCGCCGCCGCCGCGCGGGGCATCCCGGCCAGCCGGCGCTCGCTCGGGGAGGCGATCACGGACGAGACGGCGCTCTACATCGCCGACACCATGGGCGAGCTCGGGCTCCTGTACCGGCTCGCCCCGATCGTGTTCATGGGCAAGTCGCTGGGCGGGGCGGCCGGCGGCCAGAACCCGCTCGAGCCCGCCAAGCTTGGCTGCTGCATCCTGCACGGGCCTGCCGTCGCGAGCTTCACGGACATCTACGCGCTTCTCGATGCCCGGGGCGGCGCGATGGCGGTGGCCGACCCCATGGGGCTGGCCGAGGCCGTGACACGCCTCCTCGACGATCCCGACACGCTCGACGCGATGGCCGCCGCCGCCGCCAGGGCGATCGAAGCCGGCGCGGGCGCGACCGACACCATCATGGCCGCCCTGGAACCCCTGCTCGGGCCCCGGGCCCCGGTGCTGGCCAACGCATGAAGGCGCCAGCCTTCTGGTGGCGCGAGCGGCCCGGCGCCGCCGCCCTCGCGCTCGCGCCGTTGGGGGCCGCCACCGGCACCGTCAC
>CAXUMV010000393.1:0-700 GCA_964252065.1 uncultured Lichenihabitans sp. | reverse complement strand
GTTCAGCGCCCCGCGCACGTGGGCGCCCAGCTCCTCGAGGTGGCCGCCGTACACCAGCGCGGTGAGGGTCACGGCGCTGCGCATGCGCCGGCGGGGCCGCGACCCGGGCGTGCCGGTGTTCTGCGTCGGCAACCTGGTGGCGGGCGGCGCCGGCAAGACGCCGGCCGCCATCGCGCTCGCGCGCCTGCTGCTGGCCGACGGCCGGCATCCGGCCTTCGTGTCACGCGGCTATGGCCGGCGATCCGGCGACGCCCGCCCCATCGCGGTCGACCCCGAACGGCACGATGCGGCCACCGTCGGCGACGAGCCGCTGCTGCTGGCGCGCGTCGCGCCGACGGTCGTCGCCGCCGATCGCAGGGCGGCAGCCGAAGCGGCGATGGCGGCGGGAGCCGACTGCCTCGTGCTCGACGACGGGCTGCAGAACCCGGCGCTGGCCAAGAGCTGGACCCTGGCGGTGGCCGACGGCGCGAGCGGCCACGGCAACGGCCTCTGCGTCCCGGCGGGGCCGCTGCGGGCGCCGTCCCGGCTGCAATGGCCGGCGGTCTCGATGCTCTGCGTCGTCGGTCCCGGCCGCCGGGGGGAGCGGGTCATGGCGTCCGCGCAGCGCGCCGGAGTGCCGGTGACCCGGGCCGTCATCGTGCCGGATGCCGCGGTGCTCGAGCGGTGGGACGACACCGACGCCGACCTGCGCGAGGCCGGC
>CAXUMV010000392.1:0-3596 GCA_964252065.1 uncultured Lichenihabitans sp. | reverse complement strand
TGGTGCCGGTGGTGATCCAGTTGTTCATGAGATCGAGGGCCTTGTTGCGGTCCCACTCGGCCGTCTGCTTCTCGACGATCTTGATGTCGGGATGGGCCGCCACGACCTCCTCGATGTCCGCGGTGCGGTCGAGGGCGGCGTTGTTGGAGAGCTGCCCCTCCATGATGACGAGGTTGCCCTTGCCGTTCATGCACTTGACCAGCTCCTCGCCCTCGAGCTTGCCCGACACCTTCTCGTCCGAGCCCACGAAGGCGACGCCCGGGGGCAGCGTCTTGTCCTCGGGTTTCCGGTTGACGTAGACGAGCGGGATCTTCGCCGCGACCGCGAGCTGCGTCATCTTGGGCGTCGCCGACGTGTCCACCGGGTTGACGATGATGGCGTCGACCTTCTGGGCGATGAAGTTCTGGATCTGGCTGATCTGCTTGCCGGTGTCGTCGTTGGCGTCCTCCGCCTGGACGGACACGCCCTTGGCCTTGGCCTCGGCCTCGATGGCGTTGCGGACGCTGGTGAGGAAGTTGTCGTCGAACTTGTCCATAGTCACGCCGATGGTGACGGCCGAGGCGCCGGACGCCCAGGCCAGGGTCGACAGCGCCACCGAGGCTGCCAGAGTCACGATATGCTTTCTCATCAGTCCACTCCTCCCGAAACCGACCGCGTCCGTCGAGGGACGCGGCGATGGTGCCGAGCGCCGCGAGGCGCTACGCCCGGATGCTACTGCGGTTCTTGGACCGCGTCGCGCACGAAGCGCATGCTGGCCTCGACCGCCTCCCGCGGATCGGTCAAGGCCGCCACGCGCGCGGCGAATGGCTCGAACGACAGCGGGCCGGTATAGCCTCCCGCCGCGATGGCCCTGATCTGTCCGACGTTGTCGATGCGGTCGGCGCCGTCGACGAGGACGCGATGGGGATCGCGCATGGCACTCGCCGGAACGGCGGGGTCGTCGACGCCCGAGATGTGGACGAGCCCCGTCTCGGCCGGAAACAACGCCGTCTCGCCGGCGACGTGATGGTGAAAGGTGTCGTGCACCAGCTTGAAGACCGCGCCGCCGTCCACCGCGTCGATGGCCTCCACGGCCTCCCGCTTCAGCCGGAGCGAGCACTCGGCGAAACCGAGCGGCTCGACGAGGCCGGTCACCCCCGCCTCGCCTAGCATGGGCTTGAGCGCCGCCAGGGCGGTCCGCAGGGCCCCGAGGCGCTCGGCATCGGTCGCCCGATACGCGGCATCGTTCAGCGGGCACATCACGATGCCGCGGGCGCCGCAGGCTTTCGCGTAGGCGATCATCCGGCCGGCCTGCTCGGCACGTTCGTCGCTCCAGATGTTGAACGGGTAAAGCGCGTTGATTGAGAGGATCGACAGGCCCCGCGCCTCGACCTCGGCCCGCACAGCCGCGGGAGGCGTGCCGTCCGCGATGGCGGTTCCTGCGATGTCGTTGCGGAGCTCGACGTGCCGCACCCCGAGCGCGACCGCAAGATCGAGGAAGCCGGCCAGCGATTGCCGGGGCGCCACCATGTGGTTCAGGGCGAAAGCGTTGCGCATTCCCGGCTCTGCACTCCCTGACGACATCCGCTTCGGCGGTCTCACGCTGATGGATCGTCTGTGCCGTTTTTATATTTATGAAATTATTATTTCGTTTGTCGACCCGAGTCAACCGGTCCGCAACTGCGCCCGCTGGGGCGGGAGAAGGAGCTGGCCAGATGGAATCGAGGGCGGCGACGTTGCAGAACCGGCACGCATCTTCCTCGGTCCCGCAACTTAAATGCGAAAAAATACAACCTTGGATTGCGAATCAATTCGCATTCGTCCTAGCCTCCTGCCAGGCGGACCGCCAAGCCGCCGTCGTCCATCGACCCCACCGCGCTTCAACCCCCTGCGACTCGGCCGGCCTCCCGCCGGTGCGAGCCCCCCTGCCTGCGAGGTCCAATGCCAGATCAAATCGTGTTCAATGACGGCCTGTCTGTTCTCGGCACGCCGATCGGCACCTCGGCCCTCACGGGCACCCTGTCAGTCGACTACGGCACCAACGCCGTCACCGGGACGCTCGGCGTCTCCGCTCTCGGCGTGCTGAGCGCCCAGACCTACACCAACCTGACGCTGACGCAGACGGGCGTCACCGCCGGCGTGCCGAGCTACACGCTGTCTGCCGGCAACGGCCTGACCCAGATCGCGGTCAGCTATGACGGGCAGCTGCCGACATCGGCGACGACGTCCATCACGGCGCTCGGCACGGGCGTGCAGATCGCCGCGGGATCCGGCGCGGTGTCGGCGAGCGTGGTGTGCTTTGCGGCCGGAACCCTGATCCGCACGCCGCGCGGGGACGTGCCGGTCGAGACGCTCGAGATCGGCGACCTCGTGGTGACCATGGCCGGCGAGCATCGGCCGGTGAAGTGGATCGGGCAGCGCTCCATCCGGCGCGAGAAGTTCGCGGACCCGGCGGCCGTCATGCCGGTGCGCATCGCGGCCGGTGCCTTCGGGCCGAACCTGCCGGAGCGCGATCTCGTCGTCTCTCCCGGGCACGCGCTCTGCCTGGCGGTGGTGGACGAGGTCCTGATCCCCGCCAGCGTCCTGGTCAACGGCACCACCATCACGCGCCTCGACTGCGCCGAGGTGACCTACTGGCACGTCGAACTCGACAGCCACGACATCGTGCTCGCCAACGGCATGCCGGCCGAGGCCTATATCGACGTCGGCAACCGCGGGTTCTTCGGCACGGACGCCGTGCCGCTCGATCCGGCCCGCGAGGCGCGCGACCTTGCCGGGTACTGCCGCCCCTTCGCCGACCGGGGTCCGGTCGTGGCGGCGGTCCGCAACCGCCTGCGCGCCCGCGCGCTCCGGCTCGGCTGGACGCTGGAGGCGGCCGATCCCGCCTCCCTGTGGATCGAGGCCGACGGCGCGGTCATCCGCCCGCGCATCGAGGGCCCCGTCGCCCGCTTCCTGGTGCCGGCGAGCGCGCAGGACGTCTGGCTCGCCTGCGACACCAACGTCCCCGCCGACATCTCCGACGATGGCGATACCCGGCGCCTGGGTGTCTGCCTGGGGGCGCTGACGATCGACGACGGGCTGCAGATCCGGCGCCTGGTCGCGCCCGGCGACGCCGCGCTCGCGACGGGCTTTCATCCCGCCGAGGAGACGGACGGGACGTCCCGCCGCTGGACGAACGGCCGTGCACGGCTCCAGGCCCAGCTCTGGCAGGGATGCCGGCACGAGTTCTTCCTGCGCGTGGAGTTCGCCGCCGCCCCCTTGCCGCGCTGGACCGCACCGGCCGCCGCCGCGCATCGCGCGGAGTCGGATCTCCGCTTCAGGCTGGTCGACAAGGCCGCCTGACGCCGCGCGACAGGCATGGCCTCGATGCCCAGGACCATCGGGACATTGTCCGTCCCGATGGTGACGCCTGCCCGGTCGGCGATCTCAAGGATGGAGGCGCAGGACCCCCGTGCGCCGCGCACGCCATTGGCATGCGGTCCGGTCCGCCAGCGCCTGGATGTGGAAGAAGAGGTCGAGGGCCACGATGAACAGCATCAGCCCGAACAGCGGCACGACCGCCAGCGCGGCGATCAGCCGGACGCGAAACAAGCCCTGACGCAACCCGCTCTCCACCG
>CAXUMV010000391.1:0-3609 GCA_964252065.1 uncultured Lichenihabitans sp. | reverse complement strand
CACGGACGGCAGCTGGGTGCTGCAGGTGCGGACCACCGACAGCGCCGGCAACACGGTCAGCAACATCGGCGCCTACACGGTGAAAGTCACCGCGACCGCCGGGGGCACGGCCTCGCGGCGGGGGTGCGGCTCGGCGACATCGGTCATGCGGTCCTTTCGGCGGCGCGGGGCGAGGTCGTGGTCCCGGGCCATCCGGGACGGCTGGGCGGTGCTCTCACCGCACGCAGGTGGTCCATTCCCCGGCTCCGGCGATGCGGGCGAGGTTGATGGCGGCGAGTTCCCGATGCATGCGGGTGGGGCGTGCGGGGTGGCGCAGGAACGGGTTCGGAAGGGCGGTCGCCATCAGGGCCGCCTCGCGGATCGTCAGCTGCGACGCGGGCTTGCCGAAATCATGCCGGGCCGCGGCCTCGGCGCCGAACACGCCGTCTCCCCACTCGGCGATGTTGAGATAGACCTCGAGGATCCGCTTCTTGCTCCAGATCCCGTCGAGCAGCAGCGCCAGCGGGATCTCGAGCCCCTTGCGGATGAAGGACCGGCCGTTCCACAGATAGAGGTTGCGGGCGACCTGCATGGTGATCGTCGAGGCCCCGCGGGAGGGGCCGTCGGGGTTGGCCATCACCTCGTGCAGCTGCGCCCAGTCGACGCCGCCATGGGTGCAGAACTGGCCGTCCTCGCTCATCAGCACGGCATCGACGAGATGGGACGAAAACCCCCCGAGCGGCGTCCACTGCCGGTCGACCGGCCGGCCCGTGATCCAGCGGCCGACCATCAGCGTGGACACGGCCGGCCGGCTGCTGTCGTAGACCAGCTTGCCGGTGGCCAGGAGCGCGAAGGCGAGAAGCGCCGCCGTGCGGGTCGTGATCAGCCGATTGGCCCTGGCGAAAAGCCCGTATCGCCTGAGCCGCGTCCGCGAGCCGCTCGAGGCCGTCACGGTCGGCAAGGCGGCGTCACGGCCGAGGAGGGGCGGGCGCAACCCGCCGTCCCGGGCAAGCCAGGCCTGGTCCATCGTCCATTCGGGTCTCCGGGCGCATGGGAGGTCGTGGCGGAGGCATGCATCCTGGCAGGCGAGCACGCAATGCGTAAACAACGCCGTCCCGTTCGGGATGAAGCCTGAACCATCCGCGATCGGGGCGGGAGCCTTTTCCGGCCCTCGCATTGTAATCGTCATGGTCGAAGCGCATCTTCATGGCCGGGAGACGCGAGGGCCCGGCGGTCCGCGCGTCCGCCCGCCCCTTACGAACGGAGACCGTCCGCTGTCCATCTCAACCGGCGTCCAGGCGGCGCCCCCGCCCCCTCCCCCCGTGTCCTCGCCCGAGGCCGTCTCGCGGGCGATACTCGCCAGCCTCGACGACGCCAAGGCCGAAGACGTCCTGACCATCGACCTGCAGGGCAAGACCACCATCGCCGACACCATGGTCCTGGCCACCGGCCGGTCGACCACCCATGTCGGGGCCATCGCCGACCGGGTGATCCGCGCCTGCAAGGACGCCGGCGTGCTGGCCAAGGTCGAGGGCCTGCCCCACTGCGACTGGGTGCTGGTCGATGTGGGGGACGTGGTGGTGCACCTGTTCCGGTCCGAAGTGCGGCAGTTCTACAATCTCGAGAAGCTCTGGGGCGTGGACCGGCCGAGCGAACGCCAGGCCGCCGGCTAAGCCAAGGCTCCGGGGTGCGGCTGGTCCTGCTAGCCGTCGGCCGCATGAAGCAGGGTCCCGAACGCGCCTTGCTGGACCGCTACGTGGAGCGCGCCGGCGCCCTCGCGCGGCCTGTGGGGCTGACGGGCTTTGCGATGCGCGAACTTCCCGAAAGCGCCGCGCGGCTGCCGGCCGACCGGCGCCTCCAGGAAGCGCAGGCGCTCCGGTCCGAGCTGCCGGCGGGCTGCAGCACGATCGTGCTGGACGAGCGCGGAGAGGCCGTGTCCAGCACCGCTTTTGCGACGCTGATCGGCACGGCACGGGATGCCGGGCGCCCCGCGCTGGTGATGGTGGTCGGCGGCCCGGACGGCCTCGATCCCGCCCTGCGGGAGACCGCCGACCGGACGATCGCCTACGGAACGGCGACCTTCCCCCACCAGCTCGTGCGCATCATGGCGGCCGAGCAGATCTATCGCGCCATGACGATCCTGGCCGGACACCCCTATCACCGCCCCTGAGGGCGCCTGCCTAGACCGATACCGTCCGGAACAGGCCCCCCTCCTGGTAGATCAGCGGGCGCGCTTCGCCCGACAGCAGCACGGCCTGGACCTCACCGATGAAGACGGTGTGCGACCCGCAGGTCGTGGCCGACAGCGTCGTGCAGCAGAGGCTCGCCTGGGCGTCGGTCAGGCAGGGCAGGCCCTCGAAGCCGGCCGTCCAGCTGCCGTGCCGGAAGCGCTCCTCTCCGGCGGCCTTGCCGCTGAACAGGGGCACCAGGGCCTCGTGCTCGATCCCGAGCAGGTTCACGCAGAACAGCCCGGTCGCAAGCAGCGGGGCGTGGATGCTGGCCGTCTGGTTGACGCAGATCAGCAGCGTCGGCGGCGTCGTGGTGACCGAATTGACCGCGGTCGCGGCCATGCCGTGGCGCTGCTCGCCCTCCCGGGCCGAGATGATGGTGACGGTGGAGGCCAACCGCCGCATGGCCTGCTTGAAGTCGGACATGAGCGCGGGGGGCGGCGGCGGGATGGAGGACATGCAGGGGGGTCCGGGGAGCAACCGCCGGCGGACGGCCGGCATGCCGCACCTTATACCAAGCCGCATCGAGGAAAACCGGTGCTCGCACGCCCGCGTCGTCGTCGCGGGCACAAGGCAAGCGATCCATGTCTAGGGCCTCCGCACCGTCGCCTGGACCGCCACGGCGCTTCGCGTGACGGGGAGGCTCGGCACCTCCGGACGTGGCGGCCCTTTGCGGAAGGCGGGGCTTCGCGACGACCGCCGGGATGTCAGCTCGGCTTGCTGACGATCCGGTCGAGCCGCTTCTGCATCTCGCTCACCTGGCTGCGCAGCGTTTCGAGGTCGTCGCCGGCCGCGGGCGCGGGCGCCGTCTCGGCCATGAACCCCGCCACCGCGGTCTTGTCGACGAAGGGGTTGAACATCGACAGGGCCTGGTTGAACAGCTGCATGTTGGTGCGCGTCTGTTCCTCCATCTGGTCGAAGATCTGCTTGCGCAGGGCCTGGCCGGGCAGCTGGGCGCCGCCCATGGCGTCCTCGAGCTGCTCGCGCATCTTGTGCTGGTCGTGGGTCAGGCGGTCGATGGTGAATTCGAGGTAGCTCGGCACCAGCATCTGCATGCTGTCGCCGTAGAAGCGGATGAGCTGCCGCAGGAAGGTCGCGGGCAGCAGGCTCTGGCCGTTCTTGCCCTCCTGCTCGAAGATGATCTGGGCCAGGACGCTGCGGGTGATCTCGTCGCCCGACTTCGCGTCGAACACTGCGAAGTTCTCGCCCTTCTTGACCATGCCGGCCAGATCCTCGAGCGTCACGTAGGTGCTCGTCCCGGTGTTGTAGAGCCGCCGGTTCGCGTATTTCTTGATCGTGATGGGGTGATTGTCGGGTTCGGTCATCGTCATCCTCTCCCGCCACCGGCCTCATGACGAAGAGCTGAACGGTTGGGGCGGTCCGCCCGGGTCCCACCGTGCCG
>CAXUMV010000390.1:0-3613 GCA_964252065.1 uncultured Lichenihabitans sp. | reverse complement strand
CACCGAGAACCGGATCGCGGTCGCCCGGCGCGACTACATCGAAAATGTGCGGGTCTACAACACGACGCTGCGGACCTTCCCGGCGATGATCTGGCAGACGCTGGTGTTCCACGCCAAGCCGCTGGCCGAGTTCAGCGCGACGCAAGGGTCGGAGACCCCGCCCGCCGTGAAGTTCTGAGCCCGTGCGGCGAGCGGGCCTGGGCCCCTGGCTGGCGGCGGCCGTACTCCTGAGCCTCGCCTGTCTCGGGGCCTCGGCGGCGGACGTCTACCCGCCGCTGACCGGGCGGGTCGTGGACGCCGCCGGCGTCCTGCCGGCCGACCGCAAGGCGGCCCTCGAGGGCAAGCTCGATGGCCTGGAAGCGAAGTCCGGGATCCAGCTCGTGGTCGCGACGGTGTCCTCGCTCGGCGGGTCCGAGATCGAGCCCTACGCCAACGGTCTGTTCCGCGCCTGGAAGATCGGCGAGGCCAAGAAGAACAACGGGGTCCTGCTGCTCGTCGCGCCTAAGGAGCGCAAGGTCCGCATCGAGGTCGGCTACGGGCTCGAGGGCACGCTGACCGACGCCCTGTCCAAGGTGATCATCGCCAACGCCATCGTGCCGCGCTTTAAGACCGGCGACTTCGCCGGCGGCGTCGAGCGCGGCGTCGACGACATCACGACGGTGCTCTCGACCGACACCTCGGACTGGCAGGCCCGGCCCGAGTTCAGGGCGCAGACCGAAGGGGGCGAGCTGGATCTCACGACCGTCGTGGTCGTGTTCATCATCCTGATGGTCGTCTTCGCCTACCTCAACCGGCAGATGGGACGCCGCGTGGGGGGCCGGCCGGGCGGGGGCATCGTGTTCCTGCCGACGGGCGGCTCGGCCTGGGGCGGCGGGGGCGGCTTCGGCGGATCCGGGGGGAGTTTCGGAGGCGGCGGGTTCTCGGGCGGGGGCGGCTCGTCGGGCGGCGGGGGAGCCTCGGGCGGATGGTGAGGCGCACAGGGGTCGACGAGGCGCGCATCGCCGAGGCGATCCGGCAGGCGGAGCTTGGGACGCGGGCGGAGATCGTCTGCGTGATCTGCCGCGCGGCCTCGACCTACGAGTTCTTCCCCCTCGTCTGGGCGGCGATGATCGCCCTTGCGGTCCCCGCGCCGGTGCTGGCCTTCAGCCTGTGGTCGGCCGAGGCGATCTACCTGACCCAGCTCCTCGTCTTCCCGCTCGCGCTGGCCGTGCTGTCGGTCCCGAGCGTGCGCATGCGCCTGGTCCCGCGCGCGCTCAAGCGCAAGCGCGCCCACCGGGCCGCGGCCGAGCAGTTCCTGGTCCGCGGCCTCAGCCGCAAGGCGGACCGGACGGGCGTCCTCATCTTCGTGGCGGAGGCCGAGCGCTACGCGCGCATCATCGCCGACGAGGGCGTCGCGAGCCGCATCGAGGCGGCCCACTGGCGCGAGGCCGTGGCCGTGCTGGTGGCCCATGCCAGGGACGGCCGGATGACGGAGGGCTGCTGCGCCGCGGTGGCGCTTTGCGCTCCCGTGCTGGCGCAGGCGCTGCCGCCGACCGCGGGCGTCCCGGCCGACGAGCTCAGCAACCGTGTCGTCGTGATCTGACCGGCAGGGGGACGAGTGCCGGTGCCCGGCTCACATGGATCGCTTCGCTTGCGAAGACGCCGCGGGCGTTCGGGCACCGGTTCTCCTCGATGGAGCCGGGCGGTCACTCGGCTGACGGCTCGCCAGACCCGTCGTCGCCGAACAATCGCACAGCGCACCGACCCGCGGCTTTGGCCGCGTAAAGGGCCGTGTCGGCCTCTTCGTAGAGGGCTGAGATCTGTCCGATGTGCCGTTGACGGAGGACGGCCGCTCCGATCGAGACACCGACGTCGAGGCGCCGGCCGTTCCAGAAGATCGGCCGGCATAGAGCAGCCGACGCGCCCTTCAGCAAGCGCGTGATCGTTGCCTGTCGCCGAGGCGTCCCGAGGAGCACGGCAAACTCGTCGCCGCCGACCCTGGCGACCAGGATGGCGTCGTCGAAGATCCGCCGCAACCGCAAGCCGATTTGACGAAGGCACTCATCGCCTGCCGAGTGACCCAGCGTGTCGTTGATCTGCTTGAACTGATCGAGATCGATGAGGGCGAGCGCCGACAGGGACCCGTGATTGATCGTATCGCCGATCAGCTGGCGGTAGCGGGCGTCGAAAACCGCACGATTGGCGAGTCCGGTCAGGAAGTCCCGTTCGGCGAGCTCCCGCAGCTGCATCCAGGCCTGCTTCTCGGCCGTGATGTCTTGCTTGGCCCCGAAAAGGCGAACGGGTTGCCCCTGATCGTAGGCGACGCCGATGGACAGGCGCATCCACCGGCTCTTGCCCCGGCAGGTCGTGATCCGAGCATCCAGCAGGACGCCTTGGCCACTCCGGATCACCTCCGCCCGCGCGGCTTCCATGTCGTTGCGCGATTCCTCGGCATAAAGCTCGACCGTCATCGCGCGTGTCGGCCGCGAGCCGACTGGAAGCTCGAACAGGTCGTAGACCCCATCGGTCCAGGTGAGCTCCCCGGTCGGCAGGTCGCATTCCCAGGCGCCCAGCTTGGCAAGACGAGCCGCCTGCTCGTACATCCTGTTCTGCAGCCTCAACGGCATCGGCACGGTCTTCACCCCGGATCGTCCTCGCCCAGCCGTTCTGTGGGCCGGGTCGCGGTCGCTAAGCTTCATGGAAAAGCTTTAAGGCTTGATTGCCGATGACGAGCGTCGCGGCCGGAGACCGGTGCTCAGGGGCTGTTTGGAGACCCGGTGCCGTCGGCGCGAGCGAGGCGTGGCGGTCCGCCGGTCCACATGGGACGCCTGGATGGGCCACGGCGCTGACGTGCCTCGCGATGACGGCGGACCCGTCCGGGCCGTCGTTTTCAGACGGCGTTTCATCGCTTGAGCACCACGAAACCCTGCTTCTCGAAGAAGGGCTGAGCGTCCGGGCCGGTCAGGAAGGCAAGGAACGCCGTGGGGGCCGGGCCGCTCGCCACCTTGGTCAGGGCGAAGGGATAGACGATGGGCGCGTGGCTGTCGTCGGGGAAGCTCGCCACCACCTTGACCGCCTTCTCGGCATTGGCGTCCGTCCGGTACACGATGCCGAGCGGGGCCTCGCCGCGCGCCACGAAGGCCGTCGCGGTGCGCACGTCGGGGGTCTCGGCAAGCTTCGGGGCCGCGACGCTCCAGAGGCCGAGCTTGGTCAGCGAGGCCTTGGCGTAGATGCCGCACGGCACCGCGTTGACGGTCCCGGTGGTCCAGCGGCCGTCGCCGACCGCCTTGTCGAAGGCGGCGGGCGTGAGCTCGAGCGTCGTCAGGGGCGAGGCCGCGGGCGCGATGGCGACCAGCGTGTTGCCCAGGAGGTCGACCCGGCTCGCGGGCTGCACGAGGTCGTGCTTCTGGGCGTAGTCCATCCAGTCGGTATCGGCCGAGGCGAAGAGATCCGCCGGCGCCCCCTGCTCGATCTGCTTGGCGAGGGCCGAGGAGCCGGCATAGCTCGTCTTGATCGCCGTGCCGGTCTTGGCCGTGAAGGCGGCCGCCGCGGCATCGAGCGCGTTCTTGAGGCTGGCGGCCGCGAACACCGTCACGGTGTCGGCCGCGACCGCGGGCCCCGAGGCCACCGCTAC
>CAXUMV010000389.1:0-3616 GCA_964252065.1 uncultured Lichenihabitans sp. | reverse complement strand
CCCCGCTTTGCGGACCTTCTCCCCGGGCGGGGAGAAGGGCGAACGCGGCATCCGTTCACCTGCAGTCGGAGCCGTGGCGACCACGTCCTAATGATTGACCCAGCAGGCTAATCCATGGCACTGCCGGGTGTTCCCCATACCCTTCGGACGCGCGCCCGCTTGACCGACCGCTACACCGCCCGCGACGCCGAACCGCACTGGCAGGCCGTCTGGGCCAAGCGCGAGACGTTCCGCGCCGCCAACGACGATCCCCGGCCCAAATACTACGTGCTCGAGATGTTCCCCTACCCGTCCGGGCGCATCCACATGGGCCATGTGCGCAACTATGCCATGGGCGACGTCGTGGCGCGCTACCGCCGCGCCAAGGGCTTCAACGTCATCCACCCCATGGGATGGGACGCCTTCGGCATGCCGGCCGAGAACGCGGCCATGCAGAACCGCACCCACCCCGCGGCCTGGACCTACGCCAACATCGCCACGATGCGCGGGCAGCTCAAGACCATGGGCCTGTCGCTCGACTGGTCGCGCGAGGTCGCGACCTGCGATCCCTCCTACTACAAGCACCAGCAGGCGATGTTCCTCGCCATGCTGGAGGCGGGGCTCGTCGACCGGCGCAAGTCCAAGGTCAACTGGGACCCGGTCGACGGCACGGTGCTCGCCAACGAGCAGGTCATCGACGGGCGCGGCTGGCGCTCGGGCGCGGTCGTGGAACAGCGCGACCTCACCCAATGGTTCTTCCGCATCACCGACTACGCCCAGGATCTCCTGGCCGCGCTCGACGGCCTCGAGGGCTGGCCCGAGAAGGTGCGCCTCATGCAGCGCAACTGGATCGGCCGCTCGGAGGGCCTCGCGGTCCGCTTCGCGCTGGCCGAGGGGGCGGCTGCGGGGAGCAACGCCGGCGAGGTCGAGGTCTACACTACGCGGCCCGACACCCTGTTCGGGGCGAGCTTCGTCGCGCTCGCGCCCGACCATCCGCTGGCCCGGGCCGCGGCCGAGCGCGACCCCGCGCTGTCCGCCTTCATCGAGGAGTGCCGGCGGCTCGGCACCTCCGTGGCGGCGCTCGAGACGGCCGAGAAGAAGGGCTTCGACACGGGCCTGCGCGTGGTCCACCCCTTCGACGCCGGCTGGACGCTGCCGGTCTACATCGCCAACTTCATCCTGATGGACTACGGCACGGGCGCCATCTTCGGCTGCCCGGCCCACGATGCGCGCGACCTCGATTTCGCCCGCGGCCAGGGCCTGCCCGTGACCCCGGTGGTCTGCCCGCCCGGCCAGGATCCCGCGACCTTTGCGATCGGGACGGAGGCCTTCACGGGCGAGGGCCGCATGATCAACTCGCGCTTCCTCGACGGCCTGTCGACCGAGGCGGCGTTCGAGGCCGTGGCCGCGCGCCTCGGCGCCCAGCCGCTGGGGGGCGCCCCGCAGGGGCGGCGGCAGGTCAACTTCAAGCTGCGCGACTGGGGCATCTCGCGCCAGCGCTACTGGGGCTGCCCCATCCCGGTCATCCACTGCGCGGCCTGCGGGACCGTGCCGGTCCCGCTCGCCGACCTGCCGGTCACGCTGCCCGAGGACGTGAGCTTCGACCAGCCCGGCAACCCGCTGGACCGCCATCCGACCTGGCGGCACGTCCCCTGCCCGCGCTGCGGCCAGGCCGCGAGCCGCGAGACCGACACGATGGACACCTTCGTCGATTCCTCCTGGTACTTCGTGCGGTTCACCGATCCGTGGAACGCCGCGAGCCCCACGACCCCGTCCGTCGCCGACCGTTTCCTGCCGGTCGACCAGTATATCGGGGGCATCGAGCACGCGATCCTGCACCTGCTCTATTCGCGCTTCTTCACCCGCGCGATGCGCCGGATCGGGCTGCTCGGCCTCGACGAGCCCTTCAAGGGCATGTTCACCCAGGGCATGGTGGTGCACGAGACCTACCGGGGCGCCGACGGCGCCTGGGTGTCGCCGGCCGACATCCGCATCGACGGCCTGGGGCCGGAGCGGCGCGCCGTGCGGCTCGACGACGGCAGCCCGGTCGCCATCGGCTCGATCGAGAAGATGAGCAAGAGCAAGCGCAACATCGTCGACCCGGACGCGATCATCGCGGCCTACGGGGCCGACACGGCGCGCTGGTTCGTGCTCTCCGACAGCCCGCCGGACCGGGACGTCATCTGGACCGAGGAGGGGGTGCAGGGCGCGGGCAAGTTCGTGCAGCGCCTCCATCGCCTGGTGCTGGAGCTCGGCACCCTGGCCAGGGGCGGGACACCCGGCGACAGCCCCGAGGCCCTCGGCGTCCGCAAGGCCGCCCACCGGGCGCTGATCCGCATCGGGGAGGACGTCGAGCGGCTGCGCTTCAACCGCTGCGTCGCCCACATCTACGACCTCGCCAACCAGCTGTCGGCCGCCGTCGGCGCCATCGAGACCGAGACGCTGCCCGCGGGCCTCGCCGCGGCGTTCGGGGAGGCGGCGGGGATCCTCACCCAGGTCAGCGCGCCCTTCATGCCGCATCTGGCCGAGACGCTGTGGGCCGGGCTCGGGCACGACACGCTGGTGTCGGCCACCGCCTGGCCCGTGGCGGACCGGGCGCTCGTGCTCGAGGAGGAGGTCACGCTGCCCGTCCAGATCAACGGCCGCAAGCGGGCGGACGTCACCGTGCCGCGCACCGCCGGCGCCGACGAGGTGACGGGTGCCGCCCTGGCGCTCGAGGTGGTGATCCAAGCCCTCGATGGGCGCAAGCCGAAGAAGGTGATCGTCGTGCCCGGACGGATCGTCAATGTGGTGGCCTGACCGCGCCGCCGCGCGCCTTGCGGCCCTCGCCGTGCCGGCCCTGCTGGGAGGCTGCTTCACGCCGCTCTATCATGGGGTGAACGGGCAGCTCGGCGCCGAGCTGCAGGCGATCGCGGTCGACCCCGTGCCCGAGCGCCTCGGCCATTACCTGCGCGACGAGCTGATCACGGACCTCAACGGCACCGGCTCGGCGCCACAGCCCAAGTACCGCCTGACGCTCGCCCCCAAGGAGCGCGTGCAGACCGCCCTGGTCGACGTCGTGACCCGCCGCGCCTCGAACGGCACGGTCGTGATCGACACGGCCTTCACGCTGGAGCCGATCGGGGGCGGACCGGCGATCGTCACGGGCACCGTCACGAGCGCCGCCTCGTATAACCGGTCCGAGCAGCGCTACGCCAACATCCGGGCCGCGCGCGACGCCGAGATCCGCGATGCCAAGACGATCGCGGACGAGATCACCCAACGGGTCGCGGCCGCCCTGTCCGCCCGGGGCTGAGGGGAGCGCCCGGCCGCCATGGTCGCCATCCGCAGCCGCGAGGCGGACCGCTTCCTCGCCCGCGACGCCACCGGATTTCTGGCCTACCTCGTGTTCGGCACCGATGTCGGGCTGGTCAGCGAGCGTGTCCGGACCCTGGTCAAGCTGCTGGTCGACGATCCGGCCGACCCGTTCCAGGTCGTGCGCCTGCGCGGCGAGGAGGTGGCGGGCAACCCGGGCCGGCTCGCCGACGAGGTCGACACGGTGCCGATGTTCGGCGGCCGGCGGGTCGTGACCATCGACGGGGCGGGGCGCGACCTCACCCCGGCCCTCACCCACCACCTCGCTTCGGGAGCCGGCACG
>CAXUMV010000388.1:0-3620 GCA_964252065.1 uncultured Lichenihabitans sp. | reverse complement strand
GGCGCCCGTAAGGCGCTCGATCGTGATCCCCGGCGCCAGGGCGTCCTTGCGTTCGCGGCGGATCATCTTGCGTTTGCGCGAGGCGAGCGCACCCAAAAAATCCTCGAAGGTCGCGTATCCCTCATTGAGGAAGTGGAACTGCTGGTCGGTGCGCTGGAGGTAGCCGGCCTCCCCGAGCCAGTCCCATTCGGGCTTGGTGAGGAACGTCGCGTGGGTGGAGGAGGCGCCGAGCTTGTCGCGCAGCAGGTCGAGCCCCTGGCAGAGCGCCGTCCGCGTGCCGTCTCCGCCGCCCGCGACCAGCAGCCGCCGTCCGGTCGCAGGGGTGAACGGCACGGAGACCTGCAGTTTGGGGTAGTAGCGCCCGCCCGCCCGCTCATAGGCGTCCGCCCAGCCGTGGTCGAAGACGTACTCGCCCTGCGAGTGCGATTTCAGGTAGCTCGGCGCACAGCCCAGAAGCTCGCCCCCGGCGCCTTCGACGAGCACGTGGACGATCTGCCAGCCGCTGCGCCCGCCCGTGCAGCCCGACGCCTCCAGCGCATGCAGGAAGGCGTGCGACAGGAAGGGGTTGTGACGCTCGCGCTGCGCCGGCAGGTCGGGCGATGCCTCGGGCGGATTGGCACAGGCGTTCCATTTGTCCGCCGCGACCGTGGTGATCGACGAAGTGACGCTGACCTGCAGATCGGCATCGGCCGGGGTCGGTCGGTTCAAGGATCGATTCATGAGCGGGCTCGGCTTTGCGGATCGCCGCCGGACGAACGCCCGATGGACATGATGCAGCAGAGGGAGCATAGGCCGCTCGACGGCAGGAACAAGGCGACAGCCGCAGTGCAGCATGCCGCAGGGGCGCCGCAGGGTCAAAGCCGGCCACCCCGTGTCCCCCCAAGCCCAACCTCGCCAACCGTGAAGAAAGGGTGAACGCAGCTCGCGTCTGATCGTCAAGATTTTCTGCACGAACTCCGCATGAAGCTTGGCTTTGAGACGAGCGGGGCCGGGACTATACCGGTGCTCATCCGCAACGCAGAACTGCCTTATAGGGCACGCTTTTCAGGCACTCCGATGCTTCAGTCAGCACTCTTCGCCAATCTCCAGGTCAACAACTTCGGCATCCCGACCGTGCGTTTCGCCAGTCCGATGCCGCTGCTGCGTTGGGCGGGGGCAAGTTTTGCTCGACTTCGGGGCTGGGCCGGCGACGGGCGGGAGCAGTCGGACCTGCAGCGCCTCGGCGCGCATATCCGCCGCGACATCGGCCTTCTCGGCTGACCCGAGGGCGCGGGCCTCACCGTCAGGCCTGCGCGAGCCCCTCGGCCCAGCCGGCCTTCGTCGTTTCGGCAAAGGCGGCAAGGTGGCCCGCGCCGATGGCGGCGCGAAGGCCCGCCATCAGCTCCTGATAATAGGCAAGGTTGCTCCAGGTGAGCAGCATCATCCCGAGGATCTCGCCCGATTTGACGAGGTGATGCAGGTAGGCGCGCGAGTAGTCGCGCGTCGCAGGGCAGGCGCTGTCGGGATCGAGCGGCCGCGGGTCGTCGGCGTGGCGGGCGTTACGCAGGTTGATCCGGCCGGACCGCGTGTAGGCGAGGCCATGGCGCCCGGCCCGGGTCGGCATCACGCAGTCGAACATGTCGACGCCGCGCCGCACCGACTCGACGAGGTCGTCGGGCGTGCCGACTCCCATCAGGTAGCGCGGGCGCTCGTCGGGCAAGGCGGGCTGCACCGTCTCGATCATGGCGAGCATCACGTCCTGCGGCTCCCCCACCGCCAGCCCGCCGATCGCGTAGCCCGGGAAGTCCATGGCCGCGAGCGCCCTCGCGCTGTCGATCCGGAGATCGGGCGCATCGCCGCCCTGGACGATTCCGAACACCGCCCGTCCGGGCCTCGCCACGAAGGCGGCCCGCGACCGCTCCGCCCAACGCAGCGACAGCAGCATCGCCCGTTCGATCTCCTCGCGTCCGGCCGGCAGGCGCAGGCATTCGTCGAGCTGCATCTGGATGTCCGACCCCAGCAGATCCTGGATCGCCATCGACCGCTCGGGCGTGAGCTCGTGCCGGCTGCCGTCGAGGTGGGACTGGAACGTGATGCCCCGCTCGTCCAGTTTGCGGAGCTTGGCGAGCGACATGACCTGGAAGCCGCCCGAATCGGTCAGGATGGGGTGCGGCCAGTTCATCATCCGATGCAGGCCGCCGAGCGCCGCCACCCGCTCGGCTCCGGGGCGCAGCATCAGGTGGTAGACGTTGCCCAGCACGACGTCGGCGCCGAGCGCCCGCACCTGATCGGCATACATGGCCTTGACCGTGCCGGCCGTGCCGACCGGCATGAAGGCCGGCGTGCGGATGACGCCGCGCGCGGTGGCGATGGCGCCCGTCCGGGCGCTGCCGTCCCGGGCCTCGATCGCGAAGGCGAAGTCGCCGCTCATGCGGCGGGGTTCGGGTCGAGCAGGCAGGCATCGCCGTAAGAGTAGAAGCGGTAGCCCGCCGCGATCGCATGGGCGTAGGCCCGCTGCATCGTCCCGAGGCCCGAGAAGGCGGCGACCAGCATGAACAGGGTCGAGCGCGGCAGGTGGAAGTTGGTCATCAGGAGGTCGACGGCCTTGAACCGGTAGCCGGGCGTGATGAAGATCGCGGTATCCCCGGCGAAGGGCCGCACCGTGCCGTCCGGGGTCGCCGCGGTCTCGAGGATGCGCAGCGCCGTCGTGCCGACCGCGACGATGCGGCCGCCCCCCGCCCGCACGGCGTTCAGCTGCGCGGCCGCGGCCTCATCCACCGCGCCCCATTCGGCATGCATGCGGTGGTCGGCCGTGTCCTCGACCTTCACGGGCAGGAACGTGCCGGCGCCGACATGCAGGGTCACGCGGACGACGCCGATGCCCCGCTCCTCCGCCGCGGCCGCCAGGGCGGGGGTGAAATGCAGGCCCGCGGTGGGGGCCGCCACGGCGCCGAGCTTGTCGGCGAACATAGTCTGGTAGTCCGCTGCATCGGCCGCGCCGGGCTCGCGCCGCGCCGCGATGTAGGGCGGCAGCGGCATCGTGCCCGCCCGCGCGATCCCCGCATCGAGGGCATCGCCCGCAAGGGCAAAGCGGAACACGACCTCGCCCGCCTCGCCCCTGGCGGCCACCTGCGCCTCGAGCAAATCGGCCGGCACCGCCCCGAAGGTCACGCGATCGCCGACCTCGAGCTTCTTGGCCGGCCGCACGAAGGCCCGCCACGCGTCGGCGGCCTCGCGCCTGTGCAGCGTCGCCTCGATCCGCGCGACGGCCTCCCCGCGGGTCCGCGTTCCGGCGAGGCGCGCCGGGATCACGCGGGTGTCGTTGACCACGAGCACGTCGCCCGCCCGCAGGAGCGCGGGCAGGTCGCCCACCCTGGCGTCACGGAACACGGCATCCGGCCGCACGACCAGCAGCCGCGCCGCGTCGCGCGGCCGCACCGGCTGCAGTGCGATCCGGTCCGGCGGCAGCGTGAAGTCGAAGGCCTCAACCCGCATCGCGGCGCATCCGGCCGCCGCGCATCAGCTGACGCGGGCGGTCTTGATGCGGTCGGGATCGCGCACGGGCTCGCCGCGCTTGATCTTGTCGACGTTCTCCATGCCGGAGATCACCTCGCCCCAGACGGTATATTGCTTGTCGAGGA
>CAXUMV010000387.1:2630-3641 GCA_964252065.1 uncultured Lichenihabitans sp. | reverse complement strand
GCGACATGACGAGCCCGTCGAGGCCGAGCGCGCGGGCCTGCAGCGCCCGCCGGCGAACCAGCGCCGCCGCGCCCTCGCCATAGCCGGCCTCGGCGAGATCGGCGTCGTCCGCCGAGGTCAGCACCGTGACGGCCAGGAGACGCAGGCCCGTGCCGCGTGCCGCCTCCTGGGCCGCCTGCATGGTCTGGGGATAGGCATGGACGGTGAGGAAGGTGGCGCCCAGCGCGCCGATGCGGGCCGTCGCCCCGGCGACCGTGTTGGGGATGTCGTGCAGCTTGGCGTCGAGGAACACCTTCTTGCCGTCCCGCACCAGCCGCGCCGCCAGCGCGAGCCCCTCGCCGCCGAAGATCAGCTCCAGCCCGATCTTGTAGAAGCCGGCCGCGTCCCCCAGGCGCGCCACCAGGGCCTCGGCCTCGGCAGCGGTCGGCACGTCGAGCGCGACGATCAGCCGGTCCGAGCTCGCTCCCATGATGACGTTCCTCGCTCGGCTTCGCCGCCCTCCCTACGCCGCCCGGGCGGCGCGGCGCAAGGCGGGTGCGCGCGGCGCGGCCGGCGGGAGCGCTCTCAGCGAAGGCGCTTGTCCCAGCCGGTGCCGGCCCGGTCCTCGTGGGTCGCCTTGATGCGCGCCTGATGGCGGGCGAGGCCGGTCTTCATCCGCTGGGTGCGGGCCCGCCATTCGGCCTTGGCGTCGGCCGAGCGCGCGAGCCATTCGGCGCGCAGCCGGTCGCGGTGCTCGCGCCATTCCTCCCCGAGCCGCTCGCCCCCGAGCTTCAGGCGGTCGATCAGGTCCGGCGGGTTGTCCCCCAGCGCGCGGTCGGGCACGGCGCGGTAGG
Source organism: uncultured Lichenihabitans sp. (assembly GCA_964252065.1). Taxonomy (GTDB): domain Bacteria; phylum Pseudomonadota; class Alphaproteobacteria; order Rhizobiales; family Beijerinckiaceae; genus Lichenihabitans. The sequence continues at coordinate 2,808 of CAXUMV010000387.1, read as the reverse complement.
TCCACACGCGCGCCGGCGGCACGTTCATCCACACCGGGGCCGAGCCATGCGCCTTGAACGCGATGCCGGCCGGGCCGTGGCGGGGGACGGGCGAGATCATCCCGTAGGTGAACTGCACGAAGGGCGCGCCCGGACGCATGAGCGCGAAGGCGTCCGCAAGCAGGGCGAGGCGCTGATG
>CAXUMV010000387.1:0-2620 GCA_964252065.1 uncultured Lichenihabitans sp. | reverse complement strand
GGCCGGTTGAGCAGCGGCAGGCCCGAGACGATCGCGGCCGCGGGCGCCTTGAGGAACGGCCGCAGCGTGCAGTCGAGCGAGTAGGCGTCGCCCTGGATGATGCGGCATCCCGGATAGCGGCGGGCGAGCAGACGGCAGAACGCCGCCTCGTACTCGACGAGGATCAGTCGCTCGGGCGCGATGCCGCGCCGGATCAGCGCATCGGTAACCGGACCGGTGCCCGGGCCGAGCTCGATGACCGGGCCGGGGATGGCGGGGTCGACCTCGCGTGCGATGGCGCGGCTCAGGGCGCGGCTCGAGGGCGAGATGGCGCCCGTGCCGCGCGGGTTCTCGAGCCAGGTCCGGATGAACCGGGCCTCGTCCTGCCATCGCACGCCGCCGGCCGGCCGCTCGCGCCGGTGACGCTCGCCGTCGAGATGAGGGGGGAACACGGCGCCGGGGCCGCCGGCCTCAGGACGGGCGCGGGGGCCGGTCACGGCCGGGAACCGCAGCGCGGCCTCCGGCAAGCCAAGCCTCGCACGCGTCTCGTGCCACGCCGGAGCGCCTCATCCCTGTCCTCCCCGAAACATCCGGTCAGTGACTCAACTGATCGAAGAAGTCCTTGATCTTGTCGAAGAACCCGGCGGACTCCGGGTTGTTGGTCGTGGACGAGATGGCCTCGAACTCGCTCAGGAGCTCGCGCTGGCGCTTGTTCAGGTTCTGCGGCGTCTCCACCGAGGCCTGGATGTAGAGGTCGCCGAGATCGCGCGAACGCAGGATCGGCATGCCCTTGCCGCGGATGCGGAACTGCTTGCCCGACTGTGTGCCTTCCGGGATCTTGACCTTGGTCTGGCTGCCGTCGACCGTCGGCACGGAGAACTCGCCGCCCAGCGCCGCCTGGACCATCGAGATCGGCACGCGGCAGTAGAGGTCGGCGCCGTCGCGCTGAAAGAACTGGTGCGGCTTGACGGACAGGAAGATGTAGAGGTCGCCGGACGGCCCGCCGCGGAGCCCGGCCTCGCCCTCGTTGGCGAGGCGGATGCGCGTGCCGTCCTCCACCCCGGGGGGGATGTTGACCGACAGCGCGCGGTCGCGCGTGACCCGGCCCGCGCCGGCGCAGGCCGAGCACGGGTTGTCGATGACCTCGCCGCGCCCCTGGCAGGCGGGGCAGGTCCGCTCGATGGCAAAGAAGCCCTGCTGCGCCCGCACCCGTCCGTGGCCGCCGCAGGTGGCGCACTGGCGGGGCTTCGAGCCGGGCTTGGCGCCCGAGCCGGAACAGGCCTCGCACGCGATGGAGGTCGGGATGGTAACGCTCGCCGTCTTGACGCGGAACGCATCCTCGAGCGTGATGTCGAGGTTGTAGCGCAGGTCCGATCCGCGCTCACGGCCGCTGCGCCCGCCGCCGGCCCGCTGGCGGCCCATCATGTCGCCGAACAGGTCGTCGAAGATGTCGGCCATGGAGGAGCCGAAGCCCTCGCCCATGCCCGCCCCGGCCCCGCCGTTCTCGAAGGCCGCATGGCCGAACCGGTCGTAGGCCGCCCGCTTCTGGGCGTCGGACAGGCACTGGTAGGCTTCGTTGACTTCCTTGAACTTCACCTCGGCCGTCTTGTCGCCGGGGTTGCGGTCGGGATGGAACTGCATGGCCGCCTTGCGGAACGCCACCTTCAGCTCGGCCTCGGTCACCGTCTTGCTGACGCCGAGGGTCTGGTAGAAATCCGCTTTGGCCATCCAGGACCCGTCCCGTCGAATCGTCGATGATGGCGCCGGCTACGCGAAGCATCGCGCCGTCATGACCGCCCTTGCTGCCACGGCGGCGACAATGCGGCAATCCTCATGCCGCAGTTTGCAACGACCGCCGCGAATGTTGATGGGGATCATGGCGACCGCGACACAATCCCGTCACGCGAAGACGCCCGCCCCGACAGTATCGGGGCGGGCGTCGCCGGCTTTCAGGCGCGGCGCTTCTTGTCGTCCTCGCCGACTTCCTTGAAATCGGCGTCGATGACGTCATCGGCAGCCTCGGCGTCCTGGGCAGCGCCGCCCGGGGTGGCGCCACCCTCCTGCTGGGCCTTGTACATGGCCTCGCCGAGCTTCATGGACGCCTGCATCAGCTCGTTGGTCTTGGCCTTGATGGCCTCGACGTCCTCGCCCTCCAGCGTCGAGCGAAGACCGGCGATGGCGGCTTCGACGGTGCTCTTGTCGGCGGCCGACACCTTGTCGCCGTACTCGGTCACCGACTTCTCGGTCGAGTGGATCAGCGCCTCGCCGCCGTTCTTGGCGTCGATCAGCTCGCGCCGCTTCTTGTCGTCGGCCGCATGGAGCTCGGCATCCTTCACCATCTTGTCGATGTCGGAGTCCGACAGGCCCCCCGAGGCCTGGATGCGGATCTGCTGCTCCTTGTTGGTGGCCTTGTCCTTCGCCGTGACGTTCACGATGCCGTTGGCGTCGATGTCGAAGGTCACCTCGATCTGGGGCACGCCGCGCGGCGCCGGCGGGATGCCGACGAGGTCGAACTGCCCGAGGATCTTGTTGTCCGCCGCCATCTCGCGCTCGCCCTGGAAGACGCGGATCGTGACGGCGGTCTGCGTGTCCTCGGCGGTCGAGAACACCTGGCTCTTCTTGGTCGGGATCGTGGTGTTGC
>CAXUMV010000386.1:0-3656 GCA_964252065.1 uncultured Lichenihabitans sp. | reverse complement strand
GATCGTGCCATCCGTGTGAAGGCCGTAGAGTTCGACGTTCAGGAACTGCACCAAGCCTTCGTTGCCCTTCTGCGTCCCGATCGCATCGTAGGCCGTGTAGACCGTGTCGCTCGACCGGGTCCATTTCACGGCCGCGTAGTTCTTCGTGAAGGCCCAGTAGAAATCAAGCAGATCGACCATGGCATCGGCGCGGCCCTGCGCCACGGCCCTGACCGCATCGGCATTGGCGTCGACCAGCAGCACCTTCGCCTTGGGCAGCTTGTCCTTCAGGAAGTCGACCGTCCAGGTGCTGCGCACGGTGACGTAGGTGTATTTCTCGTCGTTGAGCTCGGCCCAGCTCTTGATCGGCAGCTTGTCGGTCGCGAGCATGCTCATCGACTCTGTGTGAAGCGGCACGGTGAAGTCGATCAGCAGGGCCCGCGCCGCGTTGCGCGTCAGGGCCCCGAGCGAGATGTCCGTGCGGTCCGAGGTGAGGAACGGCACGCGCTGGGCGACCTCGGTCGGAACGAACTCCGCCTTCACGTTCATCGCCTTGGCGATGGCGTTGCCGACGTCGATGTCGAAGCCTTCGAGCTGGTTGTCCTTGCCGTAGGAGCTCATGGGGGGCGAGTTCGGGTTGATGCCGATCCGGATGGTGCCGGACGACAGGATCGCATCGAGCTTGCGGGCGTCCGCGCTGGACACGGCGGCCACGAGCGACAGCACGCCCGCGGCGATGATCGACATCCATCTGGTCACGTGGGGCTCTCCGTTCGGGTGAGGCCGGCTCGCGCGTCGCGCCTCGGCAGCTGCGGAAATTGACAAGCTCCCAGGCCGATGTCAAACAAATATACACACTGCATGCAAGATGAGGCGTGCCGGTCGTATCGCAGGGCTCCGGAGGCTTGATGATCAAGGTCATGTGGTTCCTGAAGCGGGCCGAGCACTTGACGCTGGCCGAGTTCCGCGCCTGGTGGCTCGACCACATCAGCCTCGTGTCCGAGCTGCAGAGGCCGCACCTGAAGCGCTACGTCGTGAACATCCGCACCGAACACGACACGCTCCCCTCGCCGCCGGCCGACGCCTTCAAATGGGACGGCTGCGCCGAGCAATGGTTCGACGACGAGGCCGGCTTCCGGGCCGCCTACGAGCGCCCGACCCCGAGCGAGTCGCGTCTGGACACCCTGCGCCACACCAGCCGGTTCTCCCGCCTGGTCGTCGATGAAACCGCGGTGGCGGTGTCCCCCTCGTGAGCGCAGCCGCGCCCTACCGCGAGACCGTCGTCGTCACGGGCGGGTCGGGGGGCATCGGGGCGCCATCGTCGACCGCTTCCTCGCGGAGGGCGCGGCGGTCGCCAACATCGACCGGCGGCCCTCGGACCGCCATCCTGCCGTACCGTGGATCGAGGCCGATCTGGCGAGCGCGGAAGCGATCGGGGCGGCCTTCGAGGCCCTCGATGCCGTCTGGGAAGATGGGGCGCCGACGATCTTCGTCGGCTGCGCCGCCATCAGCCGCGCCACACCGGCCCTGGACGTGACGGCCGAGGAGATCGACCGCATCTTCGCCGTCAACGTGCGCGGGACGTTTCTGGCCGCGCAAGCCGCGGCGCGACGCATGAAGGCCGCGGGGCGGGGCAGCATCGTGCTGATCTCCTCGGTCGCGGCCGAACAGGCCTGGGCGATGGAAAGCATCTACGCGGCCAGCAAGGCGGCCACGCGTTCGCTCGTCCAGAGCCTCGCCGTGGAGCTGGCGCCCTTCGGCATCCGGGTGAACGGCATCGGGCCCGGGCCGATCGACCACCAGGCGACCGCCATGGCGTCCACCCGGTCGGACCCGGCCATCCATCGGCACGAGATCGAGCGGACCCCGCTCGGCCGCTTCGGGCGACCCGAGGAGGTGGCCGACGCCGTGGCGCTTATGGCGCGCACGCCCTGGGCGACGGGCCAGACCCTCTACGTCGACGGCGGCTATCTGGCGACGGGCCTCGGCTATTTCGGCGCGGCGAAAAACGCCTTACTGGGCTGAGGAGGCCGAGGGCGCGCCCGGAGGTTCATCGATGCTCGACCATCCGCCCAAGAAGCCGGCCGCCAAGAAGGCCAAGGGCACCGGGGCCAACTTCGTCTACGACGCTCTGCGGCAGGCGATCCTGACGCTGGCGATCGAGCCCGGAACGGTCCTCGACGAGGCGCAGCTGGCCCGGCAATACGCCGTCTCGCGCTCGCCGGTCCGGGCCGCCCTGGTGCGCCTGGGGGCGACGGGCCTCGTCGAGATGCTGCCCAACCGGTCCTCGATCGTGACGCAGATCCGGCTCGAGACCATCACGGCGCTCCTCTCCGCCCAGGAGATCCTGTTTCGGCTGACGGCGCGCGAGGCCGCCAGGCGTCGCAAGGCCGGCGACGTCGAGCGGCTGCAGGCCGTGCAGGACCGCCTCGAGACCCTCCGCGACGAGGGGCGCGTGATCGACATGGTGGCCCTCAACCAGGAGTTCCACCTGATGATCGCGCGGATGGGCGGCAACAGCTGGTACGAGACGTGGCTGCGCGCGCTGATGGATGAAGGGCAGCGCGTGATCCGCCTCTACATGCGCACGCTCGGCGACGACATCCCGCTCGGCGAGCTGCGCCGGCATCGCGACATCATCCGGGCCATCGCGGAGGGCGATGCCGAAGCCGCCGACCTCGCCGGACGCCGCGACGCCGAGGTCATCCGGACGCAGCTGATCTCGCTCCTGTCGGGCGACGAAGGCTCGAAGCTCGCCTTGAGCTGAGGCGACCGGCGCCAGCGGGGTAGTATCCCGCCCCGGTTTTGTGCATACAGTCTGTGTACAAGATTCGGAGCGGCGCTTCTCGTGAACGGCAGGCAGACATGCGACGTGCTCGTCGTCGGATCGGGCGCCGGGGGGCTCATGGCGGCGCTGGCGGCGCGTGTCGCCGGCCTCGAGGTGATCGTGATCGAGAAGACGGGCCTCTACGGCGGGACGACGGCGCACTCCGAAGGGATGATCTGGGTTCCGCTCAGCCCGCAAGCGAGGCGGCTGGGCAAGGCCGATACGGTCGAGAGCGCCTTCCGCTATCTCGACGCCGTCGCGGGCAACCACCTCGACCGGGCCAAGGCCCTGGCCTATCTCGAGGCGGCCACGGCGATGGTGGCGTTCGTCGAGGCGCACAGCCGCGTGCGCTACAGCCTGGCCGGGTCGCTCGACTACTTCTCGGAGGCCGAGGGCGCGACCGTCGGGGCCCGGTCGCTGAACGTCGTGCCGCTTGACGGGCGCAGCTTGGGTCCGATCTTCGACCAGATCCGCCCGCCGCTGAAAAGCACGCTGGCGTTCGGGGGCATGACGGTGACGGGCACCGACCTGCCCCATGCGCTCCGCGCGCACCGCTCGCCCGCCTCCTTCGCCCGGATGGCGGCCCTGACCGCGCGCTACGGCTGGGACCGCGCGCGCGGCTACAGCCGGGGGACGCGCATCAGCCACGGGCATGCGGTCGTGGCCGGTCTGATCGAGGCCCTGGCGGAGCGGGGCACGCCTCTGCTGCGGTCGACGGCCCTGCGCGAGCTCGTCTTCAGGAGCGGGACGGTGACGGGCGCCCGCGTCGCCGATGCGTCGGGCTCGTTCGAGATCGAAGCGCGCCGGGGCGTCGTGCTGGCCACGGGGGGGTTTTCGAACGATCCCGTCC
>CAXUMV010000385.1:0-3671 GCA_964252065.1 uncultured Lichenihabitans sp. | reverse complement strand
GACACCGTGGTCGGCGTCCTGGCGCTCGCCATGGCGGGCGGCATGAACCTGCAGCAGGCGATGCGCATCGCCAATGTGGCGGCGGGGCTCGTGGTCGCTAAGCGCGGCACCGCCACGCTGACGAGCGGCGAGCTCGACCGCGCCCTGCGCGGGGTGGGGCCGCGGCATGCGGGGGTGATCGAGCTGGCGGAGGTGCTGCGCCTGCGGGCCATGTGGCGCGAGCAGGGCCTCAGGGTCGGCTTCACCAACGGCTGCTTCGACATCGTGCACCCGGGCCATATCCGGCTGCTGGAGGAATCGGCCGCCCAGTGCGACCGGCTGATCGTCGCGATCAACAGCGACGCCTCGGTGAGGCGGCTCAAGGGGCCGAGCCGGCCCATCCAGGACGAGATCGCGCGCGCCAAGGTCCTGGGGGCCATGCACAGCGTCGACACGGTCGTGGTGTTCGACGAGGACACCCCGCTCGAGCTCATCAGGACCTTGCAGCCGGATCTGCTCTTCAAGGGCGCCGACTACCGGGAGGACCAGGTGGTGGGCGGCGACATCGTCAAGGCGGCGGGCGGCCGGGTCGTGCTGGTGGGGCTCGAGGAGGGCCAGTCCACGACCTCGATCCTGGCGCGGTCCTGACCCGGCCCGCGCCCTAGCCGTGCAGCCGGTGCCGGACGGCATCGGCCGCCCGCAGCGCGAACATCATCATCGTCATGGTGGGGTTGGCGCCGCCGCCCGAGGGGAATGTCGAGGTCGAAGCGACCGTGAGGTTGGGCACGGCGAAGCTGCGCAAGTCGCGGTCCACCACCCCGTTCGCCGGGCCAGTCCCCATGCGGGTCGAGCCGCCCGGATGGTAGATGCCGCCGCCCTCCGCGAGCGCGGCCGCCGCGGCCGTCTCGTCGCGAAGCGTCAGCGTGCCCAGCCGCGACAGCGTGGTGCTGCGCCAGAACTCCGCGAAGGCGGCCGTGGCGGCGGCAAGGTTGGTCCTGTCGAGGGGCCCGACGCTCCAGTCGATCGTGGCGAGGGGCTGGCCGTAGCGGTCGACGCGGCTGTCCGACAGGCTGACGCGATTGGCGGCCCGCGGCACCTGCTCGATCACCATGTGCAGCTCGAGCTTGGCATGCGGGGGGTAGAGCAGCCGGCCTTCGACCTGACGCCACCACAGCGCGCGCGTGAGCCACGGCAGCGAACCCGCGAGCCCCAGCACCGTGGCCGGGCCGGGCGGCCTGCGCTTCTGCAGCTGGCGGTAGAGGTCGCGCAGGAGGTCGAAGCCGCTGCCCTTCTCGCTCGCGATGACGATATGGGCGAAACCGGCCGGCACCCTCGCCCGGACCGCGGGCGCCTCGGCCGGCTCGAAGCGCAGGTTGCGCATGCCCCCGCCCTCGAACCTGAAACCGGCCAGCCGGTTCATCGCCCGGCGGTCGATGGGCTGCACGGCGCCCACGCAGACCGACAGGTGGTCGTGGAAGTACCGCCCCAGCATGTCGTGCGGGGCGAACAGGCGCCCCTCGTTCTGCCGGTCCGCCAGCAGCAGGAGCCGCGTGCTTTCGATGGCGCCGGCCGCGATCACGGTTTCATGCGCCCGCACCTCCAGCGTCGAGCCGTCCGGCGCCTCGGCCGCGACGGCGCCGAGCCGACCGTTCTCGGCCAGGCCGAACCCGGTCGCCGTGGCGTTCAGCCAGATCTCGGGGCCCATGGGGTCGCGGATCGCGGCATCGAGCAGGCGGGCGACGTTGCGGCGGGGAAAGGAGGGCCACTTGGCAAGGCGCGGCACGTGGCTGGGAAGCTGCCCGTCCAGCGGCTCGGCGAGATCGGGGCGCTCGTACGGCCCGGGCGGGAGCCGGAAGATGGCCTCCACCTCCGCCCGGTAGCCGGCGATCTCGTCGAGCGTCACGGGCCAGGCCCGCGCGCCCTCGCCGACGAGGTCGCTTCGCAGGAACGGGATCATGGCCCCGCCCCAGCGGGTGGACGTCCCCCCGAGGCAGCGGAAACGCCCATGCTCGGCGCCCTGGTAGACCGACCCGAGGTGGATGACCTCGTTGAGGTCGTGCGTCTCGCCCTCCTGGTGCAGGCCGCCCGATTCGGTCACGACGACGCGCAGGCCCGCCTTGGCGAGCCGCGTGGCAGTGAGCAGGCCGGCGATGCCGGCGCCGATGACGTGGACGTCCGCCTCGATCGGGGTCCGGCCCGACAGGCCCATGAGGTTGCGCAGCATGTCAGGCGCCCGTGATGCGCGCGTATTGCGCCAGTCGCTCGAGGCGCCCGGTGCTGACGATCACCGCGCCCGCCGTGTTGCGGGCCAGGGCGCCGGCCAGCAGGGCCGGGATGTTGGCCACCCCGCCCGCCTTCAGCGCCGCCGAGATATAGCCGTAGGTGATCTGGAGCGGGCGGCCGTGCCCGGGCAGGATGTCGGCCTCGCGGCCGCCGAGACTGTCGAGCGTCTGGACGATGGCGGCCAGCGGGGTGGGCGGCGCGAGGAACGGCGCCAGGTGCTGCGGCTCGACCGCGATGCCGAAGCGCCGCACCCGGCCCGCCGCCACCTCCCGCTCGAGCCAGCGCAGCCATTCCTCCGTCTCGAGAAGCGCGCGCTGGGGTTCGTGCAGCATGTAGAGATCGACGTGGGAGCGGCCGAGCCGCCTGAGGCTGCCCTCGAGGGCGGTGCGGGCGCGCTCGAGGCTCCAGTCGATTGTCGGGCGGGACAGGACCGGGAGGGCGCGGCCGCCAGCCTTGCGCAGGAAGATGCCGAGGCCCGGCTGCGCCTCCCCGCCCGGCGAGTAGATGCCGACCTTCGTGGTCACGGTGACGTCGGGACGGGCGGCCAGCACCGGCGCGAGATCCCGCTCCGCCATGCCGAAGCCGTAATAGGGCGCCGTATCGAAATGGGTGAAGCCGTGATCGGCGGCGGCGTCGAGCAGGCGGCGGCGTTTTGCGGCGGACCCCACGCTGAACAGGCTCGATGTCCCGAACACGAAACGCGATACGGCAAGATCGGTACCCGGGAGCACGATCCGCTTCACGCTGCTGCCTCCGCGGGGATTCGGCCACCCCGGCGCCCCTGGCCCGTGTTCATCATGTCCCCGGTGGTCCGTTGCCTTTCGGCCGTCAACCTTGTAGCCTTTTGCGCTATACCTGCAAGGACGTTCCATGGTTCAAGATAAACGGAAGGTTGCGCTGATTACTGGCGTAACAGGTCAGGACGGCGCCTATCTTGCAGAACTGTTGCTGGAGAAAGGCTACACGGTTCACGGCCTGAAACGCCGCTCTTCATCGTTCAACACGGGCCGGATCGAGCATCTCTACGAGGATCCGCACGCGGAAGACCCGCGTTTCATTCTGCATTTCGGCGATATGACGGACGGGACCAACCTGATCCGCACCGTACAGACTGTCCAGCCGGACGAAATCTACAATCTCGCCGCGCAATCGCACGTCCAGGTCAGCTTCGAGACGGCCGAATATACTGCCAACGCGGATGCCGTGGGCACGCTGCGGCTGCTCGAGGCCATCAATCTGCTCGGGCTGCGGGACAAGACCCGCTTCTACCAGGCCTCGACCTCCGAGCTTTACGGCAAGGTGCAGGCCGTCCCGCAGAACGAGACGACCCCGTTCTACCCCCGCTCGCCCTACGCCGCCGCCAAGCTCTACGCCTACTGGATCACGGTGAACTACCGCGAGGCCTACGG
>CAXUMV010000384.1:0-3672 GCA_964252065.1 uncultured Lichenihabitans sp. | reverse complement strand
CGACGCGGAGCCCGAGCCCTTCTCGAGCCTCACGACTGCCCTCGCGCAGCGGCAGGTCGACTGCCACATCACCCGGACCACGGCCCAGACACACGCGGTGATCGCCGCGAACCTCCATCGTGCGCCCCTGTTCTCCGGGGCGATCACCGGCCGCGGCCCGCGCTACTGCCCCTCGATCGAGGACAAGGTGGTGCGCTTCGCCGACCGCGACAGCCATCAGGTGTTCCTCGAACCCGAGGGGCTCGACGACCCGACCATCTATCCGAACGGCATCTCGACCTCCCTGCCGGCCGACGTACAGCATGCGATGCTGCGTACCATGCCGGGCCTCGAGCATGTCGCGGTCCTGCAGCCCGGCTATGCGATCGAGTATGATTTCGTCGACCCGCGCGAGCTGCTGCCGAGCCTCGAAAGCAAGCGGCTTCCGGGCCTGTTCCTGGCGGGCCAGATCAACGGGACGACCGGCTACGAGGAGGCCGGGGCGCAGGGGCTTGCGGCCGGCCTCAACGCCGCGGCTGCGGCGGCCGGCCGGCCGGCCCTCCTGTTCGGCCGGGCGGACTCGTATCTCGGGGTCATGATCGACGACCTCGTGACCCGGGGAGTGACCGAGCCCTACCGGATGTTCACCTCGCGTGCGGAGTACCGGCTGACCCTGCGGGCCGACAACGCTGACCAGCGGCTGACCCCGCGCGGCCTGGCGATCGGCTGCGTCGGCGCGGCGCGACGGCAGGCCTTTGCGGACAAGCTCGCGTCCCTCGAGGCCGCGCGAGCTCTCGTGGCCGGGCTGTCGGCCACGCCCCAGCAGGCCGCGCGGGCGGGCCTGTCGGTGAGCCACGACGGCGTCCGGCGCACCGCCTTCGAGCTGCTGTCCTATCCGGCTGTGGAGTGGGCTCACCTTATGGCGCTCTGGCCCGAGCTCCAGGCGGTGCCCGCGCCGATCGTCGCGCAGGTCGAAGCCGATGCCAAATATGCCGTCTATCTCGACCGGCAGCGCGAGTCCATCGCGGACGCGGAGCGCGAGGACGGCATGGCGCTCGCGGCCGACCTCGACTACCGCGCCCTGCCCGGCTTGTCGCGCGAGCTGCAGGACAAGCTCGCCGTCGTCCAGCCGCTGACGCTCGGCCAGGCGAAAGGTATCGAGGGGATCACGCCGGCTGCCGTGACGCTGCTGCTGGCGCACGGACGACGTCAGCGCGGGTCCGCCGCCGCGCAGGTCGCGTGACGGACCCCGATCGCCAGGCCGCCTCTGCCCTCATGGATGTTTCACGTGAAACAGCCGAGCGTCTGGCGACCTATGTGGAGCGCCTGCAGGCTTGGCAGCGGATCAAGAACCTCGTTGCGCCCTCGACGCTCGACAAGGTCTGGACGCGCCACATCGCCGACTCGGCCCAGCTCCTGGATCTCGCGCCCGCGGCGCGGCACTGGGTGGATCTCGGGACAGGCGCGGGGCTCCCCGGCCTTGTGATCGCCATCCTGCTGACCGGCCGCGAGGGCGCGCGGGTCGACCTCGTCGAAAGCAACGCACGCAAATGCGCCTTCCTGCGTGAGGTGGTGCGGGAGACCCGGGCCCCGGCCATCGTCCATGCGGGCCGGATCGAGGCCGTCCTGCCTGGCCTCGAGGGCCGACCGGATGTCGTGACCTCCCGCGCCCTCGCGCCCCTAGCCGTCCTGGTCGACATGAGCCGAACTTTGCTGGACTGTGGCGCCACGGGTCTGTTCTTAACGGGAGAGAACGCGGACGATTCGTTTCACCGGATTGCGGGCTATGGGCTCGAGGCGATGCCAAGCCGCACCCATCCCGGCGCCGCAATCATCCGGGTCACGGCCGCAGCAGGAGCCCCATGACGACGTGCCGCGTGATTGTGCTGGCCAACCAGAAGGGCGGGGTGGGCAAGACCACCACCGCCATCAATCTCGGCACGGCCCTGGCCGCGATCGGCGAGACCGTGCTGCTGGTCGATCTCGATCCGCAGGGCAACGCCTCGACGGGCCTCGGCATCGATCGCAGGAGCCGCGCACGCTCGAGTTATCACGTGATGAGCGGGGAGGCGACGCTCGCCGAAGCGGCCGTCCGGACGGCCGTGCCGAAGCTGTCCGTCGTGCCGGCCACCATGGATCTGCTCGGCCTCGATCTTGAGATCGCCGACCATCGCGACCGGACATTCAAGCTGCGCCGCGCCATCGAGGTGCTGGATGAAACCGCGCTGCCGGCCGGGGAAGCCCCCTACACCTATGTCCTGGTCGACTGCCCGCCCTCGCTGAACCTCCTCACCATCAACGCGCTGGCCGCGGCCGACAGCCTCCTGGTGCCGCTGCAATGCGAGTTCTTCGCCCTCGAGGGCCTGTCGCAGCTGCTGTCGACCGTGGACCAGATCCGCCGAACCCTGAACAGCCGCCTCCAGATCCATGGCATTCTGTTAACCATGTTCGACCCGCGCAATAATCTGGCGACGCAGGTCGTGGCCGACGTCCGGGCCTTCATGGGTGCAAAGGTCTACGAGACTGTCATTCCGCGCAACGTGCGGGTGTCGGAAGCCCCCTCGCATGGCAAGCCGGTGCTGCTGTACGATCTCAAATGCGCGGGAAGCCAGGCTTATCTGAAGCTGGCCTCGGAGGTCCTGCAGCGCGAGAAGGAGGCTGTCACCGCATGACCGCCGTGCCACCGAAGATGAGGGAGCGGATCGCCGGTGAGGAGCAGGCGCGCCCGCGCCTGGGACGCGGCCTCGCGGCCCTGCTGGCCGACCCCGGCGCCGCCCCGGGGGGCGGGGAGGGGCTGGACCACCGGACCGTACCGGTCGAGTTCCTGCGGCCCAACCCCAAGAACCCGCGCCGCCGCATCGAGAGCGCCGATCTCGCCGACCTCGCCGATTCGATCCGCGCCAAGGGCATCCTGCAGCCCATCATCGTGCGGGCCATCCCCAAAGTCGCAGGCTCGTTCGAGATCATCGCGGGAGAACGGCGGTGGCGAGCCGCGCAGGCCGCCCAGCTGACCGAGGTCCCGGTCATCGTGATCGAAGCCGACGACCGCGAGGCGCTGGCCTTCGCCATCATCGAGAACGTCCAACGCGCCGACCTCAACGCCATCGAGGAGGCGATGGCCTATGAGCGGCTCGCGCAGGAGTTCTCCTACTCGCAGGCCGAGCTGTCGGCCGTGATCGGCAAGAGCCGCAGCCATGTCGCCAACACGGTGCGGCTTCTCAAGCTCCCAGCCGCGGTCGTGGACGAGGTCGTGGCCGGCGCGCTGACGGCCGGCCACGCCCGAGCCCTCCTGTCCTGCGCGGACCCCGAGGCGGTCGCCCGCCGGATCGTCGCCGAGGGCCTGACGGTGCGCGATGTGGAAGCCCTGGCGCAGCGCGACGCCGCCGAACGCGGTCCGTCTACGCAGGCGCCGGGAGGTGGCGGCCGGCGGCGGCCCTCGGACGAGAGCCGCGCGCTGGCCGCCGAATTCAGCGCCGTCCTGGGCCTGCCGGTACGCCACCACGTGCGCGGCGACCGCCAGGAGCTGCGCATCCGCCTGTCCTCGCCCGACGACCTCGCGACGCTGCGATCGGTGTTCGCGGCCCGGGGCAACCAGCGGGAGCGGCGCTGACCGGGGCTCCGAACCCGCTGAACGGATACCGCGTTCGCCCTTCTCCCCGCCCGGGGAGAAGGTCCGCAAAGCGGGGATGAGGG
>CAXUMV010000383.1:0-3680 GCA_964252065.1 uncultured Lichenihabitans sp. | reverse complement strand
GAGCGGCGTGCCGATCTCGGCCTCGAGCAGCCGCACCTGCTGGGCGACGGCCGCCTTGGTGACGTGCAGGTCCTCGGCCGCCCGCGCGAAACTCAGATGCTGGGCCACGGCCTCGAAGGCGCGGAGGGCGTTCAGCGAGGGCAGGCGCTGCGGCATTGCCTGTCACGCGGCTTCCCGGCGATCACGCCCTTGCATCCCAGCTCTGCATACGAACATGGCACACCGCCTGTTTTTAAGACGGATCACCGCTATATTGCAATGCAACAAGAGCAAAAGCGTAGGTCCAACTGATGAGTGTTACCTGTCTTCGCGGCAGCACGCCGCAATCTTATGCCACAAGCCGGGTCCGGCATGGCCATCCCGGCTCCGGCCGCGCCCGCGGCTGGTGGCCTCACCTCCGCGACCGGCTGATCCCCGGCCGCATCGCCTCCGACGAGGCCTTCGACGATCACCTGCTCGAGGACATCGGCCTGAGCCGTGCAGACCTTGCAGCCCTGAGGCTGTAGTCAGTTCGCCTTCGGGCTGGGAACGACGAAAATCTGGCCGGGATAGATCAGGGCCGGGTTCTTGATCTGCTTCACGTTCGACGCATAGATCTCGGTGTATTTGATCCCGTGCCCGAGCATCTTGCGGCTGATCCGCCAGAGGCTGTCGCCGCTCAGCACGGTCGTCGAATGAAGGTCCGGGATGACCGCCGCCGCGTCGGGCGTCGCGCCTGATGCGGGCGCGCCCGCGGCGGTCGTCGCCGCGCCGTCCTGGGCGGCGGACGCCACCTGCTGGGTGCCGGCCACGCTGCCGCCCGCCTGCGACGCGCTTCCCGCCGCGGCGGCCGGCGATCCGGCCGGAGCGGCGGCATCCTTGCGCGCCAGCAGGGACTTGGCCGGCGCACCGCTGGCCAGGGTGGCGGGGTAGTCGAACGGCACCTCGGCGCGGTGCATCACCTTGCCGCTGCCGGGCTCGAGCTCGTCGGCCCGGACCGAATAGCGGCCGGGCTTCATGCCCTTCTTGATCTCGACCGACCAGCGGCCGTCCTTGCCGGCCGTGACGTCGGCGAGATAGGCGCCGTTGAGGTAGACGCGGCACTGGCTTCCCGGATGGGCGACACCCGCCGCGGTGAACTGCCCGCCCTGGCCAGCTTCCACAGCCTGGATCGAGACCGGAACGCCGGACCCCGCCGGCGCCTTTCCGGCGCCCGCCGGCAGCAGCGACCCGTCCGACAGCACCTGGGCCGGCTTGTCCGGGGCGAGGAGGGCGACCAGCGGTTTGGCGCCGGCGTTCTTGGCGACCGACACCGCCACGCCCTGCGCCGACTTGACCGCGGCCCCGCCCGGCTTCTGGGTCTGCAGGGTGAGATAGTGGCTGCCCTCGCTCAGCGCGTTGGGCAGCAGCGTGAACTCGCCGGCCGCATCGGCCTGCACGTGGCCGATGACCGTCTCGCCGTCGAGCAGCGCGACATCGCTGCCCGGCTCGGCCCGTCCCGCGATCACGGCATCGCCTGTCGGCTCGACGCGAACGATGTCAAAGCCCGGTGCGCCGGGCGCGGCGGCAGCCGCCTGCGGGGCGCGCGAGTCGCCGGTCGGCGATGCCGCCGGGGCGGGAAGCGCGGCATCCTGCCGAGGCGCCGCGGCCGGTGCCCCGGACCCTGTCGGACCGGCGGGGGAGGGCGGAACGGCCGCCGGCTGCATCGCGGCCTGCGGACCCGGGGTGGCGGGCACGGCAGCGGGCGGGGTGTCCGCGGTGCCGCCGCCGGCCGACGGCACCGAGAAGGGCAGCCGGGGCAGGGGCCTCTGCCACGGCTCCAGCCAGAACAGGGCCAGGAGCACGGCGGCGACCGTCGCCGTCATGGTGCTGCCGCGGGGGGTTCTGATCCAGGCCAACATCGCACGTCACTCCGACGGATCGGCGCGGCTTCGGCTGCACCCCGCCCCCGGGGACTGCATCCCAGGCGTCACGCCGTCAGCGCCACTCTCCTTAAGATCCTGTCAAGAGGTTAGCTGCTCGCGCGCCCGGTTCCAATCGGAAAGAACAAATGCGAACCATTCGGTTGCGGACAAGGTGAAGGCCCCGGCCGGCCGGCGCGCTTGACCCGCCCGGACCGTCGCGCCAGACAATGAGGCATGAGCGAACTTCGAACGATTTGCGTCTATTGCGGCTCGGCGGACGGCAGCGATCCCGCCCACGGCGAGGCGGCCGCCGCCCTGGGCCGGGCCATGGCCGAGGCGGGGATCGGCCTCGTCTACGGCGGAGGCAGCAACGGCCTCATGGGCATCACGGCGCGCGCCGTGCTCGACAGCGGCGGCCACGTCACCGGCATCATCCCCGGCTTCCTGCGCGACCGCGAGCAGATGCTGACCGCCACGCAGGAGACGCTGGTCGTGCCCGACATGCACACGCGCAAGCGCCTGATGTTCGAGCGGGCCGACGCCTTCGTGGCCATGCCGGGCGGCATCGGCACGCTCGAGGAGCTCGTCGAGCAGATGACCTGGGTGCAGCTCCAGCAGCACACCAAGCCGGTGCTGATCGCCGACATCGCGGGCTTCTGGCGCCCCCTGCTGTCGCTGCTGGCCCACATGCACGAGAACGGCTTCATCCGGCCCGGCCTGGACGTGAACTACGCGGTTGCCGAACGCGCCGAGGACATCATTCCCATGCTGCAGGACGCGCAGCGCCGGGTGACGGGCCGGGAGCGGACGCAGCTCGACATGCCGGTCTGAACGCCGTCGGGCCGGGGCGCGCGGGCCCGGCCGATCAGCTGCCGGCCCGCTTGCGGGCGATCGCCTCGGCGACGGCGGGCGGCACGAAGGCCGACACGTCGCCGTTCATCGCCGCGATCTGGCGCACCAGGGTGGCGGTGATCGGGCGGGTCGCCGCGGAGGCCGGGACGAACAGCGTCTGCACGTCGGGCGCCAGCCGCGCGTTCATGCCGGCCATCTGCATCTCGTAGTCGAAGTCGGTCGCGTCCCGCAGGCCGCGGATCATCACCGCGGCGCCCGCGGCCCGGGCAGCTTCGACCGCGAGCCCGGAGAAGGTCTGCACCGCGAGGGCGCAGCCCAACGCCGCGACCTGCTCGGCGCAGGCGGCGCGGATCAGGCCGGCACGCTCGTCGGCGCCGAACATCGGCGTCTTCGAGGGGTTCACGCCGATCGCCACGACCAGCCGGTCGCAGAGGCGGGCCGCCGCGCCGATCACGTCGACGTGCCCGTTGGTGAGCGGGTCGAACGAGCCGGCGTAGAGCCCCGTGCGGCTCACTCGGCCTCCGGCTCGCTCTCGCCGCTGTCGGCCGCCGTGTCGGCGGCCTCGGGGATGTGCTCCACCGCCACGACCTTCTCGTCCTTGTGGGTATTGAACACGATCACGCCCTGCGTGTTGCGCCCCGCGACCCGGATGCCGTCGACCGGAACCCGGATCAGCTGGCCGCCGTTGGTCACCAGCATGATCTCGTCCGCGTGCTCCACCGGGAAGGACGCGACGAGCTTGCCGTTGCGGGCGTTCTTGACCATGGCCACGATGCCCTTGCCGCCCCGTCCGGTCAGCCGGTACTCGTAGGACGAACTGCGCTTGCCGTAGCCGCGTTCAGAGATGGTCAGGATGTCCTGCTCGGCTTCCGACATCTCGACGTAGCGCTGCGGCGTCAGCGCCTCGGCGTCGGGCGCCTCGCCGTTCTCGCCCACGACTTCGTG
>CAXUMV010000382.1:2644-3691 GCA_964252065.1 uncultured Lichenihabitans sp. | reverse complement strand
GGACGGGGCGAGGTTAGGCGCCGCCGCCCCCGGGGGGAAGGCCGGCAGGCCGGCATGAGCGGTCTCGCGGCCGCGGCCGGGCCGCCGCGGCTCATGCGGCAGCCCGTCTTCCTGCGCTTCTGGCTGATGCGGATCTGCTCGACCCTCGGCTTCCAGATCGTCGCCGTGGTGGTGGGCTGGCAGGTGTTCGCCATCACGGGCAGCACCTTCGCGCTCGGCCTCGTGGGGCTGGCCCAGTTCGTGCCGATGATCATCCTGTCGGTTCCCGCCGGACACGTGGCCGACCGCTACGACCGCCGCCTCGTCGTCCGCCTCTGCCAGATGGCCGAAGCCCTTGCGGCCGGCACGCTCGCGCTCGGCAGCTATGAGGGCTGGATCGGCACGCCCGCGATCTTCGCCGCCGTCGCGCTGATCGGGGCCGCCCGCACGTTCGAGAGCCCGACCGTGTCCGCGCTGCTGCCCGGGATCGTGCCGGCCCCGCAGCTGACCGCGGCGCTCGCGCTGTCGACCTCGGCCATGCAGACGGCGACCATCGTCGGCCCGGCCCTGGGCGGGGCGCTCTACCTTGCGGGGACCGCCGTCGCCTACGGGACTGTGGCGGCGCTGTTCCTTCTCGCGAGCCTGGCGGTCGCCGGCATCCGCCTCGCCCGGACGCCGCCCCGGCGCGAGCCGGTCAGCGTCGCCTCGCTGCTGTCCGGCTTCGTCTACATCAAGGACCACCCGGTCGTGCTCGGGGCGATCTCGCTCGACCTTGCGGCGGTCCTGCTGGGCGGCGCCACCGCGCTCCTGCCGGTCTATGCGCGCGACATCCTGCACACGGACGCGCTCGGCCTCGGCCTCCTGCGGGCCGCCCCCGCGGTGGGGGCGCTGGCGATGTCGGTGCTGCTCGCCCGCCGGCCGCTCCGCCGCCGGGTCGGGACCACCATGTTCGCGGCCGTCGCGGTGTTCGGCCTCGCGACGATCGCCTTCGGGCTCTCGCGGTCCCTGCCGGTCTCGCTGGCGGCGCTCGCCGTGCTGGGCGCCGCCGACGTCATCAGCGTCGTGGTG
>CAXUMV010000382.1:289-2634 GCA_964252065.1 uncultured Lichenihabitans sp. | reverse complement strand
AAGGTGTCGTTCATGATGCTGTTCGGGACGGGGTTGGCATTGGCCGTGCTGATGGACGCGACGGTGGTGCGCGGCACGCTGGTGCAGCTCGAGACGCCGGACGGCATGCGGGGGCGGGTCAGCGCCGTGTCGTCGCTATTCATCGGCACCTCCAACCAGCTGGGCGAGTTCGAATCGGGGACCACCGCGACCCTGTTCGGCACCGTGCCGGCCGTGGTCGTCGGCGGCATCGGGACGATCCTCGTCGCGCTCCTGTGGTCGCGCCTGTTCCCGGCCCTGCGCCGGACCGACGCCTTCGGGGCCCGAACCGCGGACCGGGGCGGCTGAGGGCGGCGGCCGGCCTGGGCGGACGGCGCGGGCCGTGCTAGCTCCAGGGACGAGCGAGGCGGTCCCGGACCCCCGCCGCATCAGGGGACGCGCCCATGGCTGGATCCAGCAACCGCTTCATCGACGATTTCGCCAAGCTCGTCACCGACGCCGCCGGCATGGCGCAGGGGGTCCGGCGCGAGGCCGAGACGGTCGTCAAAACCCAGACCGAGCGCCTTCTCTCCACCATGAACGTCGTCACCCGCGAGGAGTTCGAGGCCGTGAAGGAGATGGCGGCGCGGGCGCGCGACGAGAACGAGGCGCTCAAGCGGCGCATCGCGGCGCTCGAGGCGCGGCTCGAGCCCGTTCCCCCGCCCGTCGAGGGCGCGCACTACGCCTGAGCGGCCGGCGGGGCCTCCGCCAGGAGCCCCTCGAGGTCGAGTGGCTCCGTGATCATCGCCAGACCCCCCTCCGCATCGCGCGGCCAGAGATCCCGCGGGCGATCCCAGTAGAGCTCGACGCCGTTCTGGTCGGGGTCGCGCAGGTAGAGCGCTTCGCTGACCCCGTGGTCGGCGACGCCGTCGAGCGGGATGCCGCCCGCAACGAGCCGGCGCAGCGCATCGGCGAGGTCGGCGCGGGTGGGATAGAGGATCGCCAGATGGTAGAGCCCCGTCGTGCCGCGCGCGGGCGGGGTGCCGCCCCGGCTCTCCCAGGTGTTGAGGCCGATGTGGTGGTGGTAGCCCCCGGCCGAGATGAAGGCCGCCTGCCGGCCGAACCGCTGCATCAGGGTGAAGCCCAGCACCCCGCAGTAGAAGCCGAGCGCGCGGTCGAGGTCGGCGACCTTGAGGTGCACGTGGCCGATGCCGACCCCGGCGGCGATCGGTCTCGGCGAGCCCTGGTCCTGCGTCGTGTCCATGGTCGTCTCCCTCGGGGCGCCGCCCCGGCCTGATGCGTGGCGGCCACAGCGCCCGGGCGAAAGGGCGGCGTGCCCGGCCCCGCCTTGCCTTTGCCTTGTGGCGCGATCTTAACCGTTTGTGAACCGAGCAGGCGGCGGACGGGTATTGCGAAGGCACGGGACGGGGATCGGCGAGGGGCGGGGGGCGCTCTGCCGGCTCACCCATGCGCTCGGGGGACTGGCGGTGGCGGCCGGGCTCGCGGGCTGCACGTTCGACGAAACCGTGCAGGGGATCGGCATCGCGACGCCCCGCAGCTTTTCCGGGCGATCCGCAAAGCCGGCCGCGCCCCTGCCGGCGAACTGGCCGGCCCTGTTCCGCTCGCCCGAACTGACCCGGCTCGCGGCCGGCACGGCGGCGGGCAACCTCGATGTCGCGGCGGCCGCGGCCCGCATCGTGCAGGCCCAGGCCCAGGCCGAGATCCAGAGCGCCAACCAGCTGCCGCAGCTCTCGGGCAGCGGGGACGCGCAGCGGTCCTACGCGTCGTCGGGATCGGGCGGGATCGTGACGGGCTCGGGGACAACCGGGGTGACCGGCACGGTCCCCACCACGGTGGGCCGGAGCGGAGGGGGGGCGAGCGACCTCTTCCGGCTGGGGCTGACGGCCAGCTACGAGGTCGATCTCTGGGGCCGCAACGCCTATACGAGCCTTGCGGCCGAGCACACGGTGGCGGCCGACACCTTCGCGCGCGATGCCGTGGTGCTGTCCTCGGTCGCCTCGGTCGTCGACCAGTACTTCCTGCTGCTGTCGGCGCAGGACCGCATCCGGATCGCGCAGCGCAACGCGGCGGCGGCCCGCGACGTGCTGGAGGCCATCAAGGGGCGGCTGGCGGTCGGCACCGTCACCCAGCTCGAGGTCGCCCAGCAGCAGAGCGTGCTGGACCAGCAGCTCGCCATGGTGCCGCCGCTCGCGCTCCAGGCCGACCAGGCGCGCAACCAGATCGCCCTTCTGACCGGACGCACGCCTGAGGGCGTCCGCCTCGCCGGCGGCAGCCTCGACCGCCTGCGCGCGCCGCAGATCCCGGTGGGGCTCCCCTCGCAGCTCCTGCGCCGCCGGCCGGACGTGGCTCAGGCCGAGGAGATCCTC
>CAXUMV010000382.1:0-279 GCA_964252065.1 uncultured Lichenihabitans sp. | reverse complement strand
CTCGGCGGACGCGACCGTGCAGGCCTCCCGCGCCGCCTTCTTCCCGAGCCTCTCCCTGACCGGCACGGGCGGGCTCGAGAGTTCCGCGCTCAAGACGCTGCTGTCGCCCTCGGCCCTGTTCGGCACGCTGGCCGCGGGCGTGGCGCAGCCGATCTTCGACGGCTACCTGCTGCAGGGTCAGCTCGACCAGGCGCGCGGCCTCCGGCGCGAGGGCCTCGAGACCTACCGCAAGGCCATTCTCCAGGCGCTGGTCGATGTCGAGAACGCCCTTGTGGCGAT
>CAXUMV010000381.1:0-3722 GCA_964252065.1 uncultured Lichenihabitans sp. | reverse complement strand
GAGCGGACCGACAGCTCCAGCTCGTCGACCTTCTTGAGCAGCGCCGGGTTGAAGGCGAGCTCCGGAATGGCGACGGAGACCTCCTCGCGCTTAGGCTCCTCGAAATTCACGAAGACGTTGAGCTGGTCCTGCAGGATGCGCGCCGCATAGGCCACCGCGTCCTCCGGCGACAGCCCGCCATTGGTCTCGATGGACATCGTCAGCTTGTCGTAGTCGAGGATCTGGCCGGCCCGGGTGTTCTCGACCCGGTAGCTGACCTTCTTGACCGGCGAGTAGAGGCTGTCGACCGGGATCAGCCCGATCGGCGCATCCTCCGCACGGTTGCGGTCGGCCGGCACGTAGCCCTTGCCGGTGTTGATCGTAAACTCCATGCGGATCTCGGCGCCCTCGTCGAGGGTGCAGAGGACGAGCTCGGGGTTGAGCACCAAGACGTCGTTCACGGTTGCGATATCGCCCGCCGTCACCGGACCCGGGCCCGACTTCTTGAGAACGACCCGCTTGGGGCCTTCCCCCTGCATCTTGATGGCGATGTCCTTGACGTTCAGGACCATGTCCGTCACGTCCTCGCGCACGCCGGGGATCGAGGAGAACTCGTGCAGCACGCCGTCGACATGGATGGCCGTCACGGCGGCGCCCTGCAGCGAGGACAGCAGGATGCGGCGGAGCGAGTTGCCCATGGTCTGGCCGAAGCCGCGCTCGAGCG
The DNA here is from genome assembly GCA_964252065.1 of uncultured Lichenihabitans sp. Lineage (GTDB taxonomy): Bacteria > Pseudomonadota > Alphaproteobacteria > Rhizobiales > Beijerinckiaceae > Lichenihabitans. Next base: position 3,019 of record CAXUMV010000381.1, on the reverse strand, counting down.
GCTCGGCGACGACAGTCGCGAAGCGCTTGGGGTCGTCCCCGAGCGTCACCTCGAGCTTGTTGGGCTTGATGAGGTCCTGCCAGTTCTTGTGGATCACGAGGGTCACCTATCGGAGGCGCCGCGCGGCGCCGGTGCGCCGCAGGCGGGGCGTGTCGAACGCCTTGGAAATGAATTTTGGGAGCGGCTTCCCGCTCCCTCCTCAGACGCGACGGCGCTTGCGGGGCCGGCAGCCGTTATGGGGGATGGGGGTCACGTCGCGGATGGAGGTCACCGTGAAGCCCGAGGCCTGCAGGGCGCGCAGCGCCGACTCGCGGCCCGAGCCGGGGCCCGACACCTCGACCTCGAGCATGCGCATGCCGTGCTCGCTCGCCTTGCGGGCCGCGTCCTCAGCCGCCATCTGGGCCGCATAGGGGGTCGACTTGCGCGACCCCTTGAAGCCCATCATGCCGGCGGACGACCAGGAGATGGTGTTGCCCTGGGCGTCGGTGATCGTCACCATAGTGTTGTTGAACGTCGAGTTCACATGGGCGACGCCCGAGGCGATGTTCTTGCGTTCGCGACGGCGAACCCGTCCTGCGACTTCCTTGGCCAAATCGAGATTCCTTCAGGCGCGCCCGTGATGCCAGGCGCTCGGGAGAGCGGTGAACCTTACTTCTTCTTGCCGGCGATCGCCTTCGGCTTGCCCTTGCGGGTGCGGGCGTTGGTATGCGTGCGCTGGCCCCGCACCGGCAGCCCGCGCCGATGGCGCAGCCCGCGGTAGCAGCCGAGGTCCATCAGCCGCTTGATGTTCATCGAGTTCTCGCGGCGCAGATCGCCTTCCACGAGATAGTCGCGATCGATGGTCTCGCGGATCTGCAGGACTTCGGCATCGGTCAGCTGCGCGACGCGGCGCTCGTCCGGGATGCTGACCTTCTCGCAGATCTCCTGGGCCTTCCTGGCGCCGAGGCCGTGGATGTACTGCAGCGCGATGACGACGCGCTTGTTGGTCGGGATGTTCACACCTGCGATACGAGCCACGTCTGTTCACTCCGGCGGGCGCTGGCCGAGCCCGCAAAGACCAAAGGAATAAACGCCGCCCGAACGACAACGACCGGACATCCCGAAGATGCCAGTCGCACAAAGCACTGCGGCCTTTGAAGCATTCGCCTATAGAGCGTCGAGGGGACCCCGTCAACAGGTTAAAAAATCGACTGGGTACGACGGGGTCAGGTCGACCTATCCCGATGACGCCCTTCTCCCGCCCGGCGGGAGAAGGTGTCCGAAGGACGGATGAGGGGATCCTCAAGGCTGGTGAGTCCGCTCATCCGCCCTGTCGGGCACCTTCTCCCGCAAGCGGGCGAAGGGGCTAACCGGGACGGGCCTCGCGAGGTCACCCCTTGAGCGCGCCCTCGGGCAACGCGGCCTTGATGGCGTCCGTCACCTGATCGACCGGCAGCATGCCGTCGATCTTCCGCAAGCTGCCCTGCCCGGCATAGTAGTCGGACACCGGCGCCGTCTCGGTCCTATAGGTCTGCAGGCGCGTCGCGAAGGCGTCCGGGTTGTCGTCGGCCCGCACGGGCTGCCCGGCCGCCTTGGTCTCCTCGACCCGCCGCCTCAGCCGCTCGACGAGCGCCGATTCGTCCACCTCGAGCTCGAGCACGGCATCGAGCTCCAGGCGCTTGCCGGCCAGCATCACGTCCAAGGCCTGCGCCTGGGCGACCGTGCGCGGGAAACCGTCGAGGATGAAGCCGCCCTTGGCGTCGGGCTCCTCGATCCGATCCGCCACGATGCCGACCACGATGGCATCGGAGACGAGCTTGCCCGCCTCCATCACGGCCTTGGCCTGCAGGCCGACCGGCGTGCCGGCCTTGACGGCCGCGCGGAGCATGTCGCCCGTGGACAGCTGCGGGATCCCGTATTTCAGCATCAACCGCTGCGACTGGGTGCCCTTGCCCGCCCCGGGCGGCCCCAGAAAGACCAGCCTCATCGCCGCTTCCCTCCCCTCATGCGGGACTTCTTGATGAGTCCCTCATACTGGTGAGCTTGCAGGTGGCCGTGCACTTGCGCAACCGTGTCCATCGTCACGCTGACGATGATGAGCAGCGAGGTGCCCCCGAAGTAGAAGGGCAGCGCCGCATAGGAGATCAGCAGCTCGGGCAGCAGGCAGATGATCGCGAGATACGCCGCGCCCAGCACCGTGATCCGCGTCAGCACCGTGTCGATATACTGCGCGGTCCGCTCCCCCGGCCGGATCCCTGGCAGGAAGCCGCCGTGCTTCTTGAGGTTGTCGGCCGTCTCGACCGGGTTGAACACCACGGCCGTGTAGAAGAAGGCGAAGAAGACGATCAGGCCCACATAGGACAGGATGTAGAGCGGCCGGCCGTGGCCCAGGAACTGGGTGACGGTCGCCAGCACGCCCGTCCCCCCGCTCTGCTGGGTGAAGTTCGCCACCGTCGTGGGCAGCAGCAGCAGCGACGAGGCGAAGATCGGCGGGATGACGCCCGAGGTGTTGAGCTTCAGCGGCAGGAACGAGGTCTGCCCCTCGAACATGCGGTTGCCGACCTGCCGCTTGGGATAGGTGATCAAGAGCCGCCGCTGCGCCCGCTCCATGAAGACGATGAAGGCGATCACCGCGATCGCCATGACGAGCACGGTGAGGATGAGGCCCGTCGAGAGGGCGCCCTGCCGGCCGAGCTCCAGCGTGTTGCCGATCGCGGCCGGAAAGGCCGCCACGATGCCGGCGAAGATGATGAGCGAGGAGCCGTTGCCGATGCCGCGCGAGGTGATCTGCTCGCCGAGCCACATCAGGAACATCGTGCCGCCCGTGAGCGTGATCAGGGTCGAGATGCGGAAGAACAGGCCCGGCGCGCTGACGACCCCGGTCTGCCCCTCGAGCCCGACCGCGATGCCGTAGGCCTGGAAGGCGGCGAGCACGACCGTGAGGTAGCGCGTGTACTGGTTGATGACCTTGCGCCCCGCCTCTCCCTCCTTCTTCAGGCTCTCGAGCGAGGGGATCACCGAGGTGAGGAGCTGGATGATG
>CAXUMV010000380.1:0-3724 GCA_964252065.1 uncultured Lichenihabitans sp. | reverse complement strand
GAGGCGACAATTTCGGCCTGGTGGGCGAGTCCGGCTGCGGCAAGTCCACCTTGTCGCGGCTCCTGTCCTGGGTCGAGGAACCGGATGCGGGGGCCATCCGCTTCGAAGGCCGGGACATCGCGACGATGTCGGCACGCGAGCGGCTCGCGATGCGGCGGGGCTTCCAGCTTCTCCTGCAGGACCCCTACAACTGCATCCCGCCGCACATGCCGATCGGCCGCACCATCGGCGTCGGCCTTGCGGTTCATGGCGTCGGACGCAAGCAGATCGCAAGCCGCGTGCGCGACGTGATGGCCGAGGTCGGCCTCGCACCGGAGGATGCCGACCGGCTGCCGGTCGGCATGAGCGCCGGGCAGCGGCAGCGCGTGAACATCGCCCGTGCGCTGGTCCTGGAACCGCGGCTGGTCATCCTCGACGAGACGCTGTCCTCGCTGGACCCCGTCGAGCAAGCGCGCCTGCTCGCGCTTTTCGAGCGCCTGCAGGCGCGGCACGGATTGACCTACCTGTATATCTCTCACGATCTTGCGATGGTGCGACGGGTCTGCAGCCGGATCGCCGTCATGTATCTCGGCAAGATGGTCGAGGTCGCCGACACCGGCGGCGTCTTCTACGATCCGGGTCATCCCTACACGAAGGCGCTGCTCTCGGCGGTGCCGACCCTGGACGAACGGCCCTACCGCACGCAGGATGTCCTGCTCGACGGCGAGCCGCCCAACCCCATCGACCTGCCGCCCGGCTGTTCCTTCGCCGCCCGCTGTCCCGAGGCCATATCGCTCTGCCGCGTCAAGGAGCCGCCCCTTTGGACCCGCGTGCAAGGCCGGTTCGCAGCCTGCCACGTGACCGCTCCGGCGCCCTGACCGCGAGCACTGATCGGACGACCGCCTTGCCGACCATGATCCAACCCGACCGCCTGCATGCGCTGATGGACGCCTTCAACGCGCATGGCGGCACGCCGGACGGCGGCCTGAACCGGCTGACCCTGTCGGCGGAGGACGGGGCGGCGCGCGATCACCTGACACAGTGGATGCGCGACCGGAGCATGACGGTCACGATCGATGTCATGGGCAACATGTTCGGCCTGCTCGACCTGGCCGGGCCGGACGCGCCGGTGGTGATGACCGGCTCGCATATCGACAGCCAACCCAACGGCGGTCGCTTCGACGGGGTCTATGGTGTGCTTGCGGCCTGCGAGGCAGTCGAGGCCATCGGTGCCGAGGTTGCGACCTCCGGCGTTCAGCCGCGCTGCAATCTCGCGGTCGTGAACTGGACCAACGAGGAGGGTGCCCGGTTCCAGCCGAGCCTGCTCGGCAGTGCGGTCTACGCCGGATCGATGGAGGCCTCCGATGCCCTCGCCCGCAAGGACGGCGAGGGCATCAGCGTTGCCGAGGCGCTCGCCGCGATCGGCTACGCCGGGAGCGGTCATTTTCCAAAGCCGCAGGCCTATGTGGAATTGCACGTCGAATGCGCCGCGGTGTTGGAGCTGGCGGGCGAGCGGTTCGGCGTGATCACCCGGCACTGGGGAGCCATCAAATACCGGCTTGCCTTTATCGGGCGGCAATCCCATACGGGGCCGACACCGATGGCCGAGCGCCATGACGCCCTGCTGGGTGCCGCCCGGCTGATCGCCGCGATCGGTGAGCTGTCGGGGAGGGCCGCCGGGACCCTGCACACGTCGGTCGGGCGGCTGGAAGTGCGCCCCAATTCGCCGAATGTGGTGCCGGGCGAGGCCGTCCTCTTCATCGAATTGCGCTCCGCGGACCAGGACGTCCTGACCGGTGCCGAACGCGAGATGCTGTCGGCCGCCGAGGCGGCCGCCAGAACGGCGCGGGTGCACCACGAAGTCCGCTCCATCGATCGTCGGCCGGTGGGGTACTTCGACGAGGGCCTCGCCGCCCTCGCCGCCGCCGAGGCGGGCGCCTTCGGCCTCAAGACGTTGCGGCTCGATACGATCGCGGCGCACGACGCGATCTGCATGATTCCCGTCTGCCCTTCCATCGTGCTGAACGTGCCGAGCGTCGGGGGCGTCTGCCATCATCCGTCCGAACTCACCAGCAAGGCGGATGTGGAACTGGGCGCCGATCTGCTGGCCCGCATGCTGTGGCGCCTGTGCCGGGATGGCCTCACCGCCATTAGGCCGGCCAAAGCGGCCTGAAGCCGCGCATCGTCTCGTAGGCCTGGGCGACCGACAGAACCTTGCCGTCCTCGAAGCGACGGCCGATGATCTGCAGCCCGATCGGCAGGCCGCGGTCGTCGAAGCCGCAGGGGACGCTGGCGGCCGGCTGCCCGGTTTGATTGAACATCGCCGTGCAGGCGGCGATGCTGCCGGGATCGTCCGGGATGAACGAAACGTCCTCGGCGGGAAAATTGACCACCGGCAGAACGGGCGAGAACACGACGTCAAACGGCGTCGTCTTGGCAATGATCCTGGTCTTGACACCCTCCATGACGTCGGTCGCCGCCCCATATTCGATGGCCGAGAACGTGCCGGCACGCGAGCACAGTCGCCGCACGAGGGGATGCACCTCCTCCTGCTTGTCCGCTGGCAGGTGGTCGAGTTCGATGCGCGAGCGCACGGAGAAGATGCGGTCGAGAGACTCCAGCGGGTCGAGATCGAGCAGGGTGCCCATCGGCTGGACGTGAGCCCCGGCAGCCGCGAAGACGTCGGCCGCGGCCGTGATGGCTCGGTGGACCGCCGGCTCGGCCGGTCGGCCGAAGCCGAAGTCGAGCAGCAGCCCGATTTTCAGGCCCCGGACCTCGATGCCGAGGTGGTCATGATAGGCCATCCCGTCCGGGGCGAGGCTGCCATAGTCGCGCGCGTCCGGCTGAGACAGCACGGTCAGCATTAGGGCGGCGTCCCGAACGGTCCGCGCCATCGGCCCGGCGGTGCGCAAGGGGCTGGGCGGCAGATGCGGAATACGTCCCTGCGTCGGCTTCAGGGTCGCGAGCCCACACAGGGCTGCCGGCAGCCGGACCGAGCCCCCGACGTCGCTGCCGACGGTCAGCGGGCCGAGTCTGGCCGCGAGTGCGGCACCGCCTCCGCTCGACGAACCGCCCGTGTTGAAGGCCGGGTTCCAGGGATTGCGCGTGATGCCGTGGGCGGTGCTCACGCCTGCGCCGAACATCCCGAAATCCGGCATCGTCGTCTTGGCGAAGAGCAATGCTCCGGCTTCGCGCAGCCGCGCGGCGGGTGGAGAGTCGTAGTCGGATGCCGGCCGGTCCATGTAGGCCCGCGCGCCGCGCCACATCGGCGTGCCTTTCGCGGCGATGCTGTCCTTGATCGATACCGGAATGCCGTCGAGCAAGCCGGTCGGCACGCCCTTCATCCACCGGTCCTCGGAGGCTTTGGCGGATGCCAGTGCCTCATCGGCCATCGAGTGGAAGAAGACGTTGAATCGGGGATTGAGGCGCTCCGCCCGTGCCAGCACGGCCTTCAGCACCTCGACGGGCGACCAACGGTGCGCGGCATAGCCCTGCAGCAGGTCCGTCGCGTCCATGCTGCAGAACTCGGTCTCGTCCGCCATGCCGGCTCTCCACAGGCGCCCTCGCGGGCCGGTGCGATTATCGCGACGTCGGCGGGTTTGACAAGCTTTTGTGGATTTGTTGAATTTGTTGGCATTCGGATTGCAAAGCGACCGAGGCGGGCGGCGACTGGAGCGAGGTCATCGTCCTTTGCTCTCGTGAGGGCGTGAGATGAACAACCGCATGCGTCGCGTCGGACTGGCCT
>CAXUMV010000379.1:3490-3727 GCA_964252065.1 uncultured Lichenihabitans sp. | reverse complement strand
GCTCAACCCGCCAGGCGAAGCGGTCCGGGCATCGATGGCGGCCGTCAACGCCGCCCGGGTGCATGTCGCTGCCATGTGTGTGGCGACGCTGCACGCAGCCTTGTGCGAAGCCGTATCCTATTGCGGCCACCGTCAGGCATCCGGAAAGCCCGTCCTGCACCATCAGGGCCTGCAATGGGAGCTGGCCGAGGTGGCCACGCGGCTTGAGGCCGCCAACGCGCTTGTCTTCCGCGCGGC
>CAXUMV010000379.1:0-3465 GCA_964252065.1 uncultured Lichenihabitans sp. | reverse complement strand
TCGACCGGATCGGGCGGGGACTGGCCAGAGACTATGCCGAACCGCTCACGGCGCGTGCAGGCCGAGGAGACGAGACATGAGGAATGTCGTTGTCGAGGACGCGGCCGCTGCCGTTGCCGGCCTGCGTGATGGACACACGATCATGGTGGGCGGGTTCGGAGGCGCCGGCCTGCCGCGCGGCATCATCAGGGCCGTAGCCGAGCTCGGGGTCAGGGATCTCACCGTCATCTCGAACAATGCCGGCATCGAAGGCGACGACCTTTCGCTGTGGTTCCGAAAGGGGATGGTCCGCAAGATGATCTGTTCCTACCCGCGCAATGCCGTGGACTTCACGGCCCAGTACCGCTCCGGGCAGGTCGAGCTCGAGCTCGTGCCGCAGGGCACGCTCGTCGAGCGCATCCGCGCCGGGGGTGCCGGTCTCGGCGGGTTCTTGAGCCCGGTCGGGGTGGATACGGTGTTCGAGCGGGGCAAGCAGAAGATCACGGTTGCCGGACGGGACTACATCCTCGAGGTGCCGCTCAAGGCCGACTTCGCCTTCGTGAAAGGAAAGACCGCCGACACGTTCGGCAACGTCGTCTACAACATGGCGGCCCGCAATCATTGCGCCGTGATGGCGACCGCAGGCGAGGTCGTCGCGGTCGAGGTCGACCGGATCGTCGAGATCGGCACGCTCGATCCCGAGGCCATCGTCACGCCGTGCATCTTCGTCGACCGCGTCTTTGCGAGGGCATCCGCATGAACGGCTTGAAGCGTCAGGATCTCGCCCGGATGGTGGCCTCGCAGCTGCCCGCCGACAGCTTCGTGAACTTGGGCATCGGCGCTCCGACCGCCGTTGCCAATTACATGGCAGCCGATTCCGGCATCATCCTGCACAGCGAGAATGGCGTGCTCAATATGGGCCCGGCGCCGGCGCCGGGTCACGAGGACCTCGATCTCATCAATGCCGGCAAATCGCCGATCACGCTGGCCAAGGGCGGAGCGTTCTTCGACTCCTCGCTCGCCTTCGCCATGATGCGCGGCGGCCATCTCGACGTCGCGGTGCTCGGTGCCTTCCAGGTGTCCGAACGCGGCGATCTGGCGAACTGGAATACCGGAAAGGACGAGGGCGAGCCGCCCGGGGTCGGCGGCGCCATCGACCTCGCCGTCGGCGCCAGGTCGATCTGGATCATGATGGAGCATGTGGCTCGGGATGGGTCGCCCCGCATCGTCAAGGAATGCTCGTTCCCGCTGACCGCCTCCAAGGTGGTCTCCCGGATCTTCACCAGCCTGGCGATCATCGAGGTGATGGCGGATGGGCTCGTCGCATCCGCTCTCATCGAGGGAGCGTCGCTCGGTGACGTGCAGGCCGTGACCGACGCGCCTCTGAGGGCCGCCGGCAAGGTCGCGACCATCCGTCCGGGCGGTCAAGTCCTGTCCTGAAGAGGCCCGCCAGCGGCATTCTCGGGTCCCTCGCATTTGCATGGATGTCTGATGACCGAACGGGTCGCCGACCAGATCGCCGCGCTGTTGGTCGCCCATGGCGTCGACCGCGCCTTCAGCGTGCCAGGCGAGAGTTTCCTTCCGCTGCTCGACGCGCTCGTCGAGCGGTCGGCCATAGACCTCGTCACCTGCCGCCATGAAGGGTCGGCAGCGCTCGCGGCCGTCGCGGATGCCAAGCTGACCGGCCGGGCAGGTGTTGCGATGGTCAGCCGAGGGCCCGGCGCGTTCAATGCCGCCCTGGGACTGCACGTGGCGGAGCAGGAAGCCATCCCGCTGCTCCTGCTGGTCGGCCAAGTGGACGTGCCGAACCTCGGCCGGGGTGCCGTGCAGGAGATCGATAGCTCGGCGGCCTTCGCCAAGACAGTCAAATGGTCCACCTGCCTGCGCGATCCGGCACGGGTGGCGGAAGACGTGTCCCGTGCTTTTGCCATCGCGTCGAGCGGCACGCCCGGACCGGTGGTCATCGAGCTTCCAGAGGACCTTTTGCAGGCGCCTTCGATACCGGCCCCTCTGGCCGTCAGGTCGGCTCGCCTCGCCGAACCTTCATACGATGCCGCCCGGGCTGCCCATGAGCTGATCGCGACGGCGGAATGCCCGATCATGATCGTGGGGGGAGAATGCCGCTCCGATGCCTTCCGGCGCGATATGCTGCGCCTGGCCGAACAGCTGCAGCTGCCCGTTGCGGTCACGAACAAGAACCAGGATCAGTTCCCGAACGAGCATCCCCTGTTCGTGGGACAGCTCGGCTTTTTCGCCTCTCCGGCCCACACGGCCCTGTTCGATCGGGCCGACCTGCTGGTCGCCGTCGGTACCCGGCTTGGCGACCTGTCGTCGATGGGTTTCGCCTACCCGCGGCAGCGCTCCCTGCCGCAGAAGCTGATCCACGTCTATCCGGACGCCGACGCGATCGGGCGGCATTTCGAGACCACGCTGCCGATCGTCGCCGGTTCGGCCCCCTTCGTCGCGGCGATTTTGTTCACCAACGGGACCGCCACCGACAGACGCGCCTGGTTGGCGCAGGTGGCCAAGGCACGCAGCGGCGCGCATGGCTGGCGCAAAGATATGATCCCTGGTGAGGACCTGTTCGGCCGCGCGGTCACCGCGATCGCCGACCTTGCCCGTCCAGACTGTGTCGTCACGACGGATTCCGGCAATTTCGCAGGATGGGTACACCGCATTTTCAAGCTCACTCCCGCAAACCGGCTGCTCGGTTCGGCGTGCGGCGCCATGGGAACAGGGGTGCCGTCCGGCCTCGCGGCCGCTCTCCGCTATCCCGGGAGGCAGGTCCTCGCGTTCTGCGGCGACGGCGGGTTTCTGATGACGGGAAACGAGCTCGCGACGGCGATTGCGCGTGATCTGGACCTCACGATCATCGTCTCGAATAATGGATCTTACGGCACGATCCGCTCCTACCAGGAAAAGGCCTATCCGGGCCGGGTGTCGGGCACGGACCTCCGCAATCCCGACTTCGCTGCGCTCGCCGTGGCGTTCGGGGCAAAGGGGTTCAGCATCCGCTCGCCCGCCCAGGTCGAGACGGAGATCGCCGCGGCTATGACCGCCAGAGACCCGGTGCTGATCGACATCCACAGCGATGTCCTGCAGACGCTCGACCGTTCGATACGGAAAATGGCTCAGGATTAACACTAAGTGTCCGATGGGAAAGTATTTATCCTACGGAGTTGCCCGTATGGGAGGGCCGGCGTTCGGCCCGGAGCGCTCACCCGTCCCCCGAGGCGCCGGCGATGGTACATAACCTGAAGTTCCTTCGCGTGCAGAGCGGCATGACACTTGAGCAGCTGGCCGACGTGTCGGGCCTCACGCGCAGTTATCTGTCGAAAGTCGAGCGGGGCCTTTCGAACCCGTCGATCTCGGCCGCACTGACCATCTCCAAAGCGCTCGGGGTGAGCGTCGAGCGCCTGTTCGGCCAGGATGCCCGTCAGGAGGCTGTCGACATCATCCGGGCCACAGACGGGACGGCAGGCGATC
>CAXUMV010000378.1:0-3736 GCA_964252065.1 uncultured Lichenihabitans sp. | reverse complement strand
GGGCCGCGACCGAGACCGCGATCAGGATCGTCGAGACGGCCGTCAGCGAGGGGTCGAGCTCGAACTTCACCGATTCCCAGATCTTCTTCGGGATCGTCGTGGTGCGGGGGCCGCCGAGGAACAGGGTCAGCACGACCTCGTCGAAGGAGGTCAGGAACGCGAACGCCCCGGCCGAGATCACGGCCGGGCGAACCGAAGGCAGGACCACGTGCCAGAATGCACGGACGAAGGACGCGCCGCACGAACGGGCCGCGAGCTCGATCGAGAGGTCGAGCCGGCGAAACGCCGCTCCCACGATCACGATGACGATCGGGAGCGCGAGCAGCGTATGGGCCAGGAACAGGGCCAGCGCCGAGCCGATGATGCCCGCGGCGGAGAACAGCATGTAGAGGCAGAGCGCCAGGACGATCACCGGCACGACCATCGGTGAGACCAGCAGCGCCTCGACCAGCCGGCGGCCCCTGAACCTGCCCTTCGCGAGACCGTAGGCCGCGGGCACGCCGATCACGAGGGAGGCCAAGGCCACGGCGGCCCCGAGCCACAGGGACAACCAGCCGGCCTCCCGCCAGGCCCGGCTGTTCCAGAGCGCGACGTACCAGCGGATCGACCAGCGGTCCGGCGGAAAGCCGAAGAGGGCGGCGTCGTTGAAGGAGACGACGACGATCACCACGATCGGGGCGAGCAGGAAGAGAGCGGTCAGCCCGGCCACGAGCCAGAGCGCGGCCCGACCGACATCGAAGCGGATCTCCGGACGGCGGGGGACGCCGTTCACCGCCCATCCGCCCCGATGATCCGTCCGGCTCCCGCGAACACCGCCCCGAGAGCGAAGACGGCCGCGACGAGCGCGAGCAGGGCGAGGCTCAGCATGGCGCCGAACGACCAGTCCAGCAGGTCGCGCACCACCATCTCGATCAGGGACGCGATGGTCAGCTCGTTGGGGCCGCCGAGGAGCGCGGGCGTGATGTAGAAGCCGATCGCGAACATGAAGACCAGTGTCGCACCGGCCGCGAGACCGGGCAGGGACAGCGGCAGCGTGACATGGAGGAACGCCTGGGCCGGCGATGCGCCGAGCGAGCGGGCCGCCCGCGGCAGGCCGGCGTCGAGCCGCGAGAGGATCGACCAGATCGGCAGCACCATGAACGGCAGCAGGACGTGCACCATGCCGATCTGCACGCCGATGCCATTGAACAGGAGCGCGACCGGCCTCTCGAGCACGCCCGTGGCGACCAGCCATTCGTTGATGACGCCGCGCCGCCCGAGCAGGATCATCCAGGCGAGACTGCGGGCCAGCACACTCGTCCAGAACGGCACCATCACGGCGGCCGCGAGGAGCGCGGCGACGCGCGGGCTGCTGGTCGCCATGAGGTAGGCATACGGATAGCCGATCACCGCGCAGATCAGCGTCGACGCGATGGCGATCTGTAAGGTGGTGAGGAAGGCGAGGTGATAGGCATCGTCGCCCAGCACGCGCCAGAGCTGGGCCAGCGACCAGCCGTCCTGGTCGCGGAAGGCCCAGCCGAGGAGGGACAGCACTGGCCCCAGATACACGACCGCACAGAACGCGACCGCCCCCGCGACCATGAAGCCGGGTCGGGCGCGCCAAAGGCCGCGCCCGCCGATCTCCCGCCCGCGCCGGAGGGCGAGCGCACTCACCCGCGCCGAACCATCCAACGCGCATAGCGCTCGATCTGGTTCTCATTGTTGGTCTTGCCGTTCTCGGCCGTCGCACCCCACCAGTTGATGTCGGTCCAGAATTGCCTCGTCAGGTTCGCCGGGGATGTATTCAGCTGTTTCGCCTCCCCCTCGCTCAGATGAGCGAACGCGTCCTGCGAGGATGGCCCGTATGGGATGCGCTTGGCGAGTTCCGCCTGGACCTTCCCGTCGATGGCGAAGTCGAGGAACTTGTAGATGGCCTCCTGATTGGTCGACCCCTTGACGATCGCCCAGTTGTCGGGGGCGAGCTTCCCGCCCGCGAACTCGACATCGACCGGTGCCCCCTCCTTCTTGGCGACGAGGCCGCGCGGACCGATCGTGCAGCAGATATCGACCTCTCCGCTCGAGAGCAGTTGCATCGCCTCCGCATGGTTAGCGTACCATTTCGTCACCAGCGGGCGGAGCCGATCCATCGCCTTCCAGGACCGCTCGATGTCGAGAGGGTAGACCTTGTCGGGCGGGACGCCGTCCGCCAATGCCGCGAATTCAAGCTGCGGCGAGAGTCCGCCCCGGAACGGGAAGGAGCGGGCACCCTTCACCTTGGGATCCCACACGTCGGCCCAGGTCTTGGGCTGCGTGCCATTCGGAAAGGCCTTCGTGTTGTAGACGATGTTGAACCCGTAGATGAGATGTCCGAGCCCGTAGGGATGGTGCAGGACGGACGGGATCTTGGCGAGCTTCGCCTTGTCAAGCTTCGTATAGTCGATCGGCTCGAGCAGCTTTGCATTGACCATGGAGAGAATGGCCGGGATGTCCGTGTCGAGGATGTCCCATGTCACGTTGCCGCTCTCGACCATCGCCTTCACCTTGGCGGCCTCGGGCGGGCCGTCGTCGCGGACCCGGATGCCGGTCGCCTTCTCGAACGGCGCGAACATCACCTCGCGCATCGCGGTCGTGCGCGACCCGCCCCAGCCCACGACGACCAACTCGCCCTTGTCGGCGCGGGCGGGCCTCACGTGCAGGACCGGCGACGCGAGTGCCAGCGAGGCCCCGGCCCCGCCGAGGATGAGTGACCGCCTGGACGATCCTGGGCGATGGGTCATGATGATGCTTCCTTCGGTATGGCGGGATTTGCCGTTCAGGTCTGCAGCAGGATGGCGTCCTCGCGCGCCCACCCCACGCGGACCGCCATTCCGGGCTTCGCCTTGAAGCACGCCGCCCGGTTCGGCTGCTTGACGGCGATCTCGGGGCCACCGTCCAGACGCACCGTCAAGCGCGAGATGTCGCCGACATAGATCACATCCTGGACGGTCGCCGCCAGCCCGGCAAGGGGCTCCGCCTCCGGAGCCAGAACAGTCTTCTCCGGCCTCAGCAGCAAGGTGGCGGCGTCGCCCGCGCGTGCCACACCCGACCGGGCCGGCAGCAGCGGGCCTCCGGCACTCGGTCGCAGTGCCGGGCCATCGGCCTCGTCGACGACGACGCCCGGGATGAGCGTTCCCTCCCCGATGAAACGCGCCACGAAGGCATTGGCGGGGCGCTCGTAGAGATCGTCCGGGCGCCCGATCTGGACGATTCGGCCCGCGTCCATGAGCACGATGCGGTCGGACAGGGTCAGGGCCTCGTCCTGGTCGTGGGTCACGTAGACGATCGTGACGCCGAGATCACGGTGGAGGCGACGGATCTCGGCCTTCATGGTCTCCCGCAGGGCCCGATCGAGCGCGCCGAGCGGCTCGTCCATCAGCAACAGGCCGGGCTTGAAGACGAGCGCCCGCGCGAGCGCCACCCGCTGTTGCTGGCCGCCCGAGAGCTGGGCGGGCAGACGCTCGCCGAAACCCGAAAGCCCCACCCGCGCCAGAGCATCGTCCACGCGCAGCGCCGCCGCCCGTGCCGGCACGCCCCTCATCCGCAGCGGAAACCCGACATTCCGGCTCACGCTCATGTGGGGAAAGAGCGCGTAGTTCTGGAACACTACGCCGATGCCACGCCGTTCCGGAGGCAGATGGCTGATCCGCGCGCCGTCCAGGACGATCTCGCCTCGGTCGGGTCGCGTGAATCCGGCAACCATCATCAGCGTCGTCGTCTT
>CAXUMV010000377.1:2995-3741 GCA_964252065.1 uncultured Lichenihabitans sp. | reverse complement strand
CGGGGCGAAGGAGCACACCGGCCGCGCCGGCTGTAAACCCGAGTTCGGAGGCCTGGGTGATCATCACGAGCGCCTCGCGACGACGAAGAGGCTGCCTTAGCTGAAGCGGAACTCGGTGACGTTCGTGTAGCGCTCGCCGGGCCGTAGCACGCTCGAGGGGAAGGTCGGCTGGTTCGGCGCGTCCGGGAACAGCTGCGTTTCGAGGCACAGTCCGGCATTGGGGCCGTAATGGGCGCCTTCGATGCCAGGCACCGGGCAGTTCAGCTTTTTGGCGTCGTAGAGCTGGACGCCGGGCTGGTCGGTATAGACGTCGAGCGTGACCCCGCTCTTGGGCGAGTGCACCCGCGCCGCATGGACGAGCGGTCCCCCGGCGACGCTCGCGCCGTCGATCACGAAGTTGATGTCGTAGGACTGGCCCGAGGGGTCGCGGACGGGCCGGGCGAGGCGGAAGTCGAAGGGCGTCCCCTCGACGGAGGCGATCTCGCCCGTCGGGATCAGGTGCTCGTCGAGGAGCGTCCTCGCGCTGGCCTTGATCGTGACCTCGTGGTCGAGGATGTCGGGCGATCCGTCGAGGTTGAAGTAGGCGTGGTTGGTGAGGTTCACCACCGTGGCGGCGTCCGTGGTGGCATGGAGTTCGTAGCGCAGGGTCGCGGGCTCGAGCAGCGTATAGGTGCAGGTCACGTCCACCGCGCCCGGGAAGCCGGCGTCGCCGTCCGCCGAATGCAGGGTCAGCGTCACGCTGTTCT
>CAXUMV010000377.1:2209-2985 GCA_964252065.1 uncultured Lichenihabitans sp. | reverse complement strand
ACGTCGGCGCGGCCCTGGCGGCCGGGGCGGTGCTGCCGGCGATCGTCCAGGGGCGCTTGCCGAACCCCTTGCCGCCACCGTGCAGGCAGGTGATGCCGCCCTCGTTCCTGGGCAGGTCGTAGCTCTTGCCCTCGAGGGTGAAGCGGCCGCCCGCGATGCGGTTGGCGAACCGGCCCGGCACCGCGCCAAAATGGGGCGAGTGCGCCCTGTAGTCCTCCATGCTGTTGAGCCCGAGGCAGACATGCTGCGGCCCCGCCTTGGACGGCACCACGAGATCGCGGATCACCGCCCCGTAGGTCAGGATGCGCGCCTCGGCGCCCGCCCGGGAGCGGATGGTGACCTCCTCGATGGCGGTGCCCTCGACCTCGCCGAACGACCGAACCGCTGCACTGCCCATCTAAGCCTCCCCTCGTCCTCGCCCGTTCAGGCGATGCCGCGTTCGCGCGGCACTTCGAATTCCTGCTTGCGCAGCCCATGGGCGAGGCGGTCCAGCACGCCGTTGACCATGCCCACCTCCTCGCGCTCGAAGAAGGCACCCGCAACGTCGGCATACTCGGTGATCACGACACGGCCCGGGACATCGCCGCGGTAGCGCAGCTCGAAGGCGCCGGCCCGCAGGACCGCCCGCAGCACGGCCTCGACGCGCCGCAGCGGCCAGCCCGCCTGCAGGGTCTCGTCGATCATGCGGTCGAGCATCACCTGATGGTCCAGCACGCCCTCGACGACGGCGCGGAAGAACGCCGTCTCGGCCGGCTTGTATTGGTCGCCCTCGATCT
>CAXUMV010000377.1:0-2199 GCA_964252065.1 uncultured Lichenihabitans sp. | reverse complement strand
TCGGCCAGGATGTCGTTCAGCCCCGACTGGGCCACGTCCATCTGGTAGAGCGCCTGCACGGCCGCGAGCCGCGCCGTCGCCCGTTGTTCGCCGCGCGCCATCAGCGCCCCTCGCGGTCGCGTTTGAGCCGCAGCAGCGCCAGCGCCGCGCGGGCGGCATCGCCGCCCTTGTCGCCGCGCGCCGGATCGGCCCGCACGACGGCCTGCTCCTCCGTCTCGACCGTCAGGATGCCGTTGCCGACGGGAAGGCGGCGGGCAATGGCGACATCCATGACGCCCCGCACGCTCTCGTTCGACACGATCTCGAAATGGTAGGTCTCCCCGCGGATGACGCAGCCGAGCACGACGACCGCGTCCACCGCGCGCCCTTCCGCATGGGCGGCGTCGAGCAGCATCCCGAGCGCGATCGGGATCTCCAGCGCGCCCGGCAGCGTCACGACCTCGACGCTCGCATGGGCGGCGACCAGCGCCGCTCTCGCGCCGGCCAGGAGGTCGAGGCCGATCGCCTCGTAGAAGCGGGCTTCCACGATCAGCACGTGAGCGGGGGCGACGGAGTCGACCCGATCGGGCAGGACGCGGCTCGGCTCGGCCATTCAAACCTCGTGTTGATGCGACGCCGAGGGCGCAACGACCGCCGTCTTAGAGCCGCGTCCCCCCCGGTGCAAGGCTAGCCGCCGACGGTCAGCGCCGCGACGAAGAAGCCGTCCGTGCCGGTGGTCCGCGGCGACAGCCGGAGCCCGGGACCGTGGGGCGAGGCGCGGGCCGCGAGGGCGGGCAGGCCGGCTTCCTCGGCGAGCCGCGCCGGCTCGACGGGCACGAGATCGGCGCGCTCCGCCATCAGGGCCGCGATGCGCTCCTCGTTCTCCTCGCGCAGCACCGAGCAGGTGACGTAGACCAGCCGCCCGCCGGGCTTGAGGGAGCCGAGCGCCTGGCGCAGCACCTCGTCCTGGTTCTTGACCCGCTCGGCCAGCGCGCCGGGCCGCATGCGCCACTTGGCGTCGGGATGGCGGCGCCAGGTCCCGGTGCCGCTGCACGGCGCATCGACGAGGGCGAGGTCGCAGCGGCCGGCGAGGTCCGCGATGACGTCCTGGCCGCCGCGCGGGGTGCGCACCTGGATGTTGCGCGCATCCGCGCGGGCGATGCGGCCGTGGATCGGCGCAAGCCGGCGGGCATCGTCGTCGGTCGCGTAGATCTGGCCCTTGTTGCCCATGAGGGCCGCGAGCGCGAGGGCCTTGCCGCCGCCGCCCGCGCAGAGATCGAGGACCTGGCGGCCCGGGGCCGCCCCGCAGAGCTGCGCCGCGAGCTGCGAGCCTTCGTCCTGGATCTCGACATGGCCCTTGAGATAGGCGGGCTCGGTGGTCAACGCGGGCGCGCGGCCGTCCTCCCCGGGCGCGATCCGCACGCCGACCCCCGAGAGCGGCATAGCCTCGGGCTTGAGATGCGCCAGGCTGCGCAACACCTTCTCGGCGCTGGATTTCAGCACGTTGACCCGGAGGTCGAGGGGCGCCCGGGTCGCAAACGCCTGTCCCTCCGCCGCCGCCTCGGCGCCGAAGGCGGCCGCAAAGCCCGCGGCGAGCCATTCGGGATAGTCGCCCCGGACGTGGTCGGGGGCGCCCGTCAGATCCGCGGCCTCGAGGCGCCTCGCTTCCTCGTCGCTCAGCGGGGCCGCGGCATGGCCCTGCCCGGTCGCGATGGCGGCGATCGCCTCGCGCGAGACGCCGCGCAGCAGGCGCAACGCACCCAGCAGGACCGCGCGCGGGGCATCGTCCGCCATGATCCAGGCCGCCGACGACCGCACGCGCAGCGCGTCGTAGACGAGGCTCGCGATGGCGGCGCGGTCCTTCGATCCCGCGAAGCGGTGGGCCGTGCCCCACTCCTTCAGGCAGTCGGCCGCCGGGCGCCGTTGCGTTTCGATCACAGCAAGCACGTCAATGGCCGCCGAGAGCCGCGCACCGGGAATCATGACGGTTTTGCCTTATTTGGGGCGGGAAAGGAGACGACCGAACGTCTCGCTCGGTCCGGCGATCCCGCCGCGAGTCGTTTCAACAGAAAGCGTCTTCAACGATGATCAAGCTCCTGACGCGCGCCGTGCTGCTCGCCGGCGTCCTGGCGCTCGGCGCCTGCGCTTCCGCCCCTCCGCCGCCGGTCGCCAACTTCGCCGCCACCGGCGATGAGCTGGTCTGGACGGAGTCGATGGACC
>CAXUMV010000376.1:3360-3742 GCA_964252065.1 uncultured Lichenihabitans sp. | reverse complement strand
GGCTGGAGGCCGAAGCCGCCTGAGGCCGTCATTCGATCCTCGCCGCCGCCAGCGCCTGCAGCACGGGCGCGATGCCGCCGGCAGGCAGGTCGCGCAGACTGCGCCAGGCCAGGTCCCGCCCCCGCCCGGCGCCCCGGGCCAGCAGGCCCGCCCGCTCGGCCAGCCGCTGCCGACCCCGCCCGCCGCCAATGCCGCGCCCGGCACGCCGCCGGCCAGCGCCCAAGGGCAGCAGGCGAGCCCCTTCGGCCGGCAGGCCGCACCGGGCGCGCCCGCGCCTCAGCCCGGCGCTCCCGGCCAGCAGCAGGCCCACCCGCCCGGACAGCCCCTGCCCGTCCCGCCGGCCGCGAGCGCCGCACCCGGCCAGCCGGCGCAGCCCGCAGCC
>CAXUMV010000376.1:0-3350 GCA_964252065.1 uncultured Lichenihabitans sp. | reverse complement strand
AGCGGCTCGACCACCACCGGGTAGGCGAAGGAGGCCAGCAGCACGAACCCGGCGGAGCCGACGCCGAG
This sequence comes from uncultured Lichenihabitans sp., assembly GCA_964252065.1. Lineage (GTDB taxonomy): Bacteria > Pseudomonadota > Alphaproteobacteria > Rhizobiales > Beijerinckiaceae > Lichenihabitans. Next base: position 3,282 of record CAXUMV010000376.1, on the reverse strand, counting down.
GGGCAGCCGGGCCGCACCGGCGTGGTGCTGCCTCCCGTCCAGCAGGCTCAACCCGGCCAGCCCCAGCGCCGGGGATCCTCGACCGGGGGCGCTGTCGCGGCAGGCGCGGCGGCCGGCTTCGTGGGCGGGTTCCTGGCCTCGCAGGGCCTGACCCGGCTGCAGGACGTGCAGGGCCAGCGGCAGCGCTTCGACGACGATGGCGCCACCATCTATCGGGAGCCCGGCCGCACCATCATCGAGGATCCCCAGAACCGCTACTTCATCGCCCACGACGAGAACGAGCGGTTCCGCGATCTCGGCTACGATGTCCGCGACGACCGCGAGGGCGACCAATATGTCGCCCGCTACACCGGGCGCGACGGCAGCGAGATCACGACCTACACCGACGACAACGGCCGCCTGCTGCGCCGCCTGCGGCGCTTCCCCGACGGCCGCACGGTGGTGCTGATCGACAACGGACCGCCCGGCCCTCCGCCCCCGGTCGACGAGGAGATCGTGGTCCTGCCGCCGCCGCCCCTCGAGATGCCGCAGGACCGCTACGTGGTCGAGGCGGAGGGGGCCGACGAGGGCGTCATCTACGACGCGCTGGCCGCCCCGCCGGTCGCCCCGATCCAGCAGCGCTACACGCTGAACCAGGTCCGCTACAGCCCGGACCTGCGCGCCCATATGCGCAGCGTGGACGTCGATACGGTCAATTTCCCCTCCGGATCCTGGACCGTGTCGCCCGATCAGGCGGGACGGCTCGGCGCCATCGCCCGGGCCATCAACCAGGCGATCGGGCGCAACCCGCAGGAGGTCTTCCTGCTGGAGGGCTACACGGACGCCGTGGGCGCCCCCGTCGACAATCTCTCCTTGTCCGACCGCCGCGCCCAGGCGGTGGCGACCCTGCTGACCCAGCAGTTCCAGGTGCCGCCCGAGAACCTGACGACGCAGGGCTACGGAGCCCAGTACCTGAAGGTGCAGACGCAAGGTCCGGAAGCCGCCAACCGGCGGGTCACCGTGCGCCGCATCACCCCCCTGCTCGCCGGCAACGGCCAGCAGCAGTAGGGGAACCCGTCCCGATCAGTCCCCTTCTCCCCGCCTGTGGGAGAAGGGACTGATCCAGCAAGATTCCGGGATTCGGCGAATCAGTCCGAGTCCACCTTGACTCTCGGGCCGAAGCCCGGAATCTATTAGAACAAATCAGGAACACGACACAGGATGCCCGACCGATGTCGCCGCGCGGCAGAACGGATCACGTCACCTTCTTGCGCGACGCCATCGCCCGAATCGAGCGGTACGCGCCGCCTTCGGCCCAGCGCGGCCGCAAGGCGTCCGAAGGCGCCTCGATCCCGCTCGGCCCTCAGGGATTCGCGCTCGACCGCCTGCTGGGCGGCGGCCTCAGGCGCGGGACCCTGCACGAGATCGCCCCGGCGACGGCGCGCGACGAAGGGGCGGCCTCGCGTTTCGCGGTCGCGGTGGCGGTCTGCGGGCTGCGGACCCACGGCGCCCTGGTCTGGATCGTGGACGACTGCGCCGCGGGCGAGAGCGGGGTGCCCTACCGGCCCGGCCTGCAGGGCCACGGCCTCGACCCCGACCGGCTGATCGTCGTGCGGACGCGCGGTGGCCAGCAGACCCTGTGGGCCACTGAAGAGGCCTTGCGCGGCAGCGGTTTCGTGGTGCTGGCCGAGCTCTGGGGCGGCAAGGCCTACGGGCTCGCCCCCTCGCGCCGGCTCGTGCTGGCCGCCCGCGCCGGGGGCTCCACGGCCCTCCTGCTCCATGCCGGGCTGGGAGGAGGAACGCACGGCCTGTCGACCGGCTGCGAGACCCGGATGGTGGTCGCCGCCCATCCGAGCCGGCGCCGGCCGGCCGCGGTGGGCGCCTTGCCGGTGCCGGGCGCCCCCGCCTTCGCGCTTCGCCTGGACAAGGCGCGCGCCGCCCTGGCCGACATCGATCCCCAGCAGGTTTTCGCGCTCCATTGGAACGCCGCGCAGAGGTGCTTTCATGACCCCGATCATCCTGTCGCTCTGGCTGCCCCACCTGCCGACGGACCGGATCGCGCGGCTCCAAGGCGGCTCGCCCGGTGAGGCGGGCCTCGCCACGGTCGACAAGGTCCGCAACGCGCAGCGGATCGCGGCGGCCGATGGCATGGCGCAGGCGGGCGGCATCAGGCCCGGCATGGCGCTCGCCGATGCCCGCGCCATCCGGCCGGGCCTTGCGGTCCATCCGGCCGACCGGCCGGCCGAGACGGCGCTGCTCGAGGCGCTCGCCGCCTGGTGCAGCCGCTTCACGCCCCTGGTCGCCCTCGACGGGCCCGACGGGCTCGTGCTGGACATGTCCGGCGCCGTCCACCTGTTCGGGGGCGAGCGGGCCGTGATCGAGGCCGTTGAGGCCGGGATGCGCGGCCTGGGTGTCGAGGCGCGGGCCTCCATCGCTTCCACGCCCGAGGCGGCCTGGGCGCTGGCCCGGTTCGGCACGCTGCGCCTGAGCCCGTCGCTCGCCGACCCCAAGGCTTTCCGCAAGGCGGTCGGCCCCTTGCCGCTGGCCGCCCTCCGCCTCGAGCCCGAGACGATCCGCATCCTGGCCCAGGCGGGACTGCGGCAGGTGGAAGACCTGCTCTGGCGTCCCCGCGCCCCGCTCGCAGCCCGGTTCGGGGCAGCCCTGTTCGCCCGGCTCGACGGGCTGATGGGGCTCGTCAAGACCCCCATCTCGCCCTGCTTTCCGCCGCCGGTCTTCGTGGCGGAGCAGCGCTTCGCCAGCCCCATCGTGATCGAGACCGACATCCAGCGTACCCTGGAGGCGCTCGGACGCCACCTGTGCGGGCTGATGGAACGGCAGAACAAGGGCGCCCGGGAGCTCGAGGCGCGGCTGTTCCGGGTCGACGGGGTGGTCAAGCGCCTCGCGGTCGGCACCAGCCGCCCGCTGGTGCACCCCGCTGACCTCGCGCGGCTGTTCCACGAGCGGATCGCCGGGCTGGGCGAGGAGGGGCTGGACACCGGCTACGGCTTTGACGTCGTGCGGCTCGGGGTGCTGCGGGCGGACCCGGTGAGCCGGCGCCAGGAGACGCTGCTGGAGGACTCCGGGGCGGCCTTGGCGGCCGACGATCTTGCGGGCCTCGTCGACCGGCTGGGGGCGCGGCTCGGCCTGCGCTGCGTGACCCGCCTGCAGGACCGGCAGACCCATGTTCCCGAACGGGCCATGGCGATGCGGCCGGCCGCCCTGGCGGAGGCTCGATCCGCAGGGCCGGCCATCCCGCCCGACGATCTCGCCATCCAATGGGACACTGTTCACGAGATCCTGATG
>CAXUMV010000375.1:0-3766 GCA_964252065.1 uncultured Lichenihabitans sp. | reverse complement strand
CGGGGCGGCATCTGCATCGTCGTGGCCCACCGCCCCTCGGCCCTGGCCGCGCTCGACCTCGTGCTGATGATGGCCGACGGCCGCGCCCAGGCCTTCGGCCCGAAGGACGAGGTGTTCAAGCGCGTGCTGCGCGCCGCCCCCGAACCGGCCCCGGCGGGGCTGCCCACGCAAGGGTTCTCGCAGCAAGTCTTACAGGAAAGCGCCTGACCATGGCCGACCCCGTGATCCTCGCAGGCCCGATCGCCGCCGTCCCGGCCGCCCCCCTGCCGCCGCGCCCCCGCGCCCGGGCCTCGATCCGGCGCCACCTCGCGCTGAGCCTGGGGCTCGGCACCGTGCTGGTGGTCGGCGTCGGCGGCTGGGCCACCTTCACCGAGATCGCCGGCGCGGTGATCGCGCCGGGCCAGCTCGTGGTCGAGTCCGACGTCAAGAAGGTGCAGCACCCCACCGGCGGGGTGGTCGGGGAGCTGCGCGTGCGCGAGGGCGACCGGGTCAAGGCCGGCGACGTGCTGATCCGCCTCGACGAGACGCAGACCCGGGCCAACCTCGACATCGTGCTGCGGGCGCTGGACGAGCTCGACGCGTGCCATGCCCGCGACGAGGCCGAGCGCGACGACGCCCCGACGATCGCCTTCCCCGCCGAGCTGCTGGGCCGCCGGGACGCCGATCCCTCGGTCGCCCGCCTCGTCGACGGCGAGACCCGCCTGTTCGCCGCCCGCCGCGCCGGCCGCGCCGGGCAGAAGGCGCAGCTCTCCGAGCGCATCGAGCAGCTGCGCCAGGAGATCGGCGGCCTGACCCAGCAGGCCAACGCCAAGGAGCGCGAGATCGCGCTGATCCTCACCGAGCTGACGGGGGTGCGCGAGCTCTACGCCAAGAACCTGGTGCCGCTCTCGCGCGTCACGGCGCTCGAGCGCGAGACCGCCCGGCTCCAGGGCGAGCGCGGCCAGCTCGTCGCGCAGACCGCCTCGGCCAAGGGCAAGATCACCGAGACCGAGCTGCAGATCCTGCAGGTCGACGGCGACATGCGCACCGAGGTCGGCAAGGATCTCGCCGAGATCCGCGGCAAGCGCTCGGAGCTGCGCGAGAAGCGGGTCGCGGCCGAGGACCAGCTCAAGCGCATCGACCTGCGCAGCCCGCAGGACGGCACCGTCCACCAGATGACGGTCCACACCGTGGGCGGGCTGGTGACGCCGTCCGAGCCGGCGATGCTGATCGTGCCCACGGCCGACCAGCTCGCCGTCGAGGTCAAGATCCCGCCCCAGGACATCGACAGCGTGCGCCGCGAGCAGCGTGCGGTGCTGCGGTTCTCCGCCTTCAACAGCCGCACCACGCCCGAGATCGACGGCACGGTGAGCCGCGTCTCGGCCGACGTCTCGACCGATCCCAAGACCGGACAGAGCTACTACACCGCCCGCATCCGCGTGCCCGAGACCCAGCGCGAGCGCCTGGGCGAGGTCCAGCTCGTGCCCGGCATGCCGGTCGAGGCCTTCCTCCAGATCGGCGAGCGCTCCGTGATGAGCTACCTGATGAAGCCGCTCGCCGACCAGGTCGCTAAAGCCTGGCGCGAGAAGTAAACCAATTAATTTTCTGCGATAGATAAATGTATCTAATTATCATATACTTGTTATTGAGTAAAATATTTATTATTTATACAAAAATATTACTGATATAATGTATTTATTGATCTGTTTTCAGTAATGAGGCGGCTTCGACGCGGGCCGGCTCGGCGGATGCCGCGGGGCGGCGGGCCCGGAAGGCGGCGGCGTAGCCCGAGAGCACGTCGGCGCCCATCCGCTCCATCGAGAAGCGCTGGCGCACCGAGTCGCTCAAGGTGCGGAACCGGGCGACGCGGCTCTCGGGCGCCTCGTCGAGGACGCGGGCGATCGCCCGCTGCAGCGCGATCGGATCGCGGGCCGGGACGAGATCGCCCGCGGCCGAGCCGAAGATCTCGGGGATGCCGCCGACATCGGTGGCGACCAGCGGCTGGGCGGCCGCGGCGGCCTCGAGCACCACGTAGGGAAGGGACTCGGCGAAGGACGGCACCACCATGATCCGTCCGCGGGCGAGGACGGAGCGGATCGCCTGGGCCGGCTCGAAGGCGATGGCGCCGGCGAGGCCGAGGGCTTCGGCCTTGGCCTGGAGCTGCCCGGCATCCGGGCCCGAGCCGACCATCAACAGCCGGACCCGGCGGCCCTCGGCGCGCAGCAGCGCCAGGGCCTGAAGCAGGATCGGCAGCCCCTTGGCGTCGCGCAGCTCGCCCACGTAGAGCAGGTCGAACGGGTCGGCCGCCGGCGTCACGGGCGCGAACTCGGCCTCGCTCAGGCCGTTGTGGACGATGCGGCTGACGCGGCCGTGGGTGCCGACATAGGCGCGGTGGCGCCCGGCGACGTACTCGCTCTCGAACAGGAACACGTTGGTCCGGCGGGCGAGGAGACCCTCGGCGCCCATGTAGACCCGGTGCAGCAGGCTGCCGGGCCGGTAATTGTAGCTGCCGCCATGCGGGGTGTAGGCGCGGATCACGGGCCGGCCGCGGGGAACGTGGGCGAGGCGGGCGTAGACGCCGCCCTTGGCGCCGTGCCCGTGCAGCACGTCGGCGGCTGCGGCGTCGGCGCGGGCCGCCACCGCGCGCAGGCAGGCGAGGTCGGACGGGTGCGGGTTGCGCCGCATCGGGATCCGGGTGACGCCGAGGGCGAGGCAGGGCGCGAGATCGGCCAGCGCCCGGACGGCGCGCTCGCCGCCGGTGGTCGCGTCGCACACGATCCCGACGCGGTGGCCGGCCGCGGCCTGGAGCCGTGCGAGGTCGACCACGTGGCGGAACAGGCCGCCGACGGGCGCGCGGAACACGTGCAGGATGCGGCGGGGCTCGGCATCCGAAGGGCTGACGAACGGGGTCACGGCGGACGTCTCCAGCCGGCGCGTTCGGCCGGCCTCGCCTGACGTGCCATGCCGGCCCTCTTCAGACGCTTAAGCGCACGTGCCGGCGAGAGATGGCCGGGCCGAGGCGCGGCCATTTCCCGATACGAGGGTCAACGTTCAGCTAACGCGCCGGCTTCCACGCTGATTTCCGTTTAGCACTGGTTGGATGGAGCACGCGACCAAGGCTTCAGACGTGCTCGCGGACTTCAACCATGGTGGCTGATAGGGCGATGTCCTATTTTATAGGGATGTTAGAGGTCTCGGTAGTTTTAGCGGCGCAGCTTGAGTGTGGCGGCGAGCATGACGCCGAGGGTGGCTCCGAGTTGAGTACCGAGCAAACCGCCGATCCAGCCCCAACTCAGGCCGATCCAAAGCCCAAGCGCGGCCATATTTATCGCGCCGCACAAGAGAACGATCAGCACGCTTTTATCTCCTAATTACTCGACTATATAGATCTATGACAATAAATATTGAAATTTTTAGATTTTTACATGAGTTATTCAGTTTTATAACTGAATAATATTGTAAATCTCCAAAGGATTACATATAAAATTGACCGAGGGTGAAGGTGTTTATCCCTTCGGGGTACTCTTGTGTGGCGGCAATGGCCGCGGTATGGAGTTTGCATTAATTTTGTTTTAACCCTGTTCGTCCGTCCCCTGGGAGAGTGATCATGCTGCGTGAGCCCGGCCGCTCGTCATCCTCTACGGCCGTTGCACCGCAGCATCTGGGCGAGATGGTGACTGAGGCAGTGCTTCCGTTGGGAGAGGCACGGCGTCTGGAGCGTATCGGTAAGCGCAGCCTCGATATCGGCGTCGCGGGGACGGCGCTGTTCCTCCTGTTGCCGTTGCTC
>CAXUMV010000374.1:0-3766 GCA_964252065.1 uncultured Lichenihabitans sp. | reverse complement strand
CAACACCGCCTCGCGGCACTGGACGCGCTGGCCGGGCCCAAACACCGTGGCAAGCAGCCCGATCAGCCAGCTCCGGGCCTCCCGTCGTCAGCCTTCTTGTCCGCTGCCACTCGCTGCGAGCTCTTTGAGACCCGTCCCCGCACGAACCCGTGCGATACGGCGCCCGCGAAGTCGGACGCAAGGACCGCGACGTCATGGAGCAGGGCACGGATGACGGCCCTCAGGTCACCGCCGAACTCCTCGATCACGGCATCGACTTCGGCCTCGGTGGGTTCGGCTGAGTCGGCCATGGCTGTGCTCCTTTGCTGTGAGAACAGAATAGGAACAGGATGGCCTTGTCGAGCAGGATCAAGGGTGATCAGCGTCCGCCCAACCTCCGGCAGGCGTCGGCCAAGGGCTCAAGCACAACGCCAACGTCTCGATGATGAAACTGCGACGGCTGTCATGGCAGCGCGCGCACATCGCCAGCACGGCGCTTAACGCACGGGTGTCCCGGCGTGTGGGTGGGCTGAGAGCAGACCTTCGGCTCTGCGCCCATAGCGGCCGCTCACGGCCCCTTTGGCGCCTCGCGGCAGCAGCCATCGCAGGCTTGAAAGATGGAGCGTTGGGCACGGTAGACGGTCTCTACCAAAGGGCGCGGCTAGCGGATTCGACCAGGTTCCTGATACTTGGTGGTAGGTGAACAATGCGGAAGGCCTTACCTATCTTCGGACCCAGAAGAGGACTGTGCCATGCTCAACTCCTCGGCCGCTGACGATCGCGGACGCTCCGTCCTCTCTCGATTTTCGCTCCATCAGCGCGTCGCGCTGGTGACCGGCGGCGGCCAGGGGATCGGCGCCGCGCTGGCTGCGGCTCTGGGAGAGGCCGGAGCGAAACTGCTGATCGCGGACCGCGCCCTCGAGCGGGCCGAGCAGGTGACGGACCGTCTGCACCGCGACGGCATGGAGGCACACGCGGTCCGCGCTGACGTATCGGATCCCGGGCAGGTCCGCGCCATGGTGCGGGAGGCGGTTGACCGGTTCGGCACGTTGGACATCGCGTTCAACAATGCCGGGGTGAATTTCAACTCGGCCGCCGAGGAGACCTCGATCGAGGAATGGGACGCGACCTTCGCCGTCAATCTGCGCGGCGTGTTCCTCTGCTGCCAGGAGGAGGCGAAGATCATGCTGCCGCGCGGGCGCGGCGTCATCGTCAACATGGCGTCGATGTCCAGCCTCAAGGTGCCTCACCCGCAGAAGCAGGCCGCGTACAACACCGCCAAGGCGGGCGTCGCCCACCTCACCCGCTCGCTGGCGACCGAGTGGGCCGGGCGCGGCGTGCGCGTCAATGCCCTCTCGCCCGGGCTGATCGAGACGGATTTGCTGCAGTCCGACGCGTTGCGACCTCTCGCGGACCGCTGGATCACCCAAATCCCGATGGAGCGGTTCGGCCAGGTCGCTGACCTCCAGGCCGCGATCGTGTTCCTGGCCTGCGACGGGTCAAGCTACATGACCGGCCACAACCTCGTGATCGACGGTGGCCAATCGCTTTGGTGAACCCGCGAGCCACGGTCGTGGCGTCTCTTGACACGAACGAACGGTAATCGCACACGCTCGCTCGACCGCGGCGCCTCGGGCGCAACGCGGAACACGGTGCGCGTCAGACCATGGAAACAGCTTCGACCCGCCTTGCGGCGGAGACGATCGCCACGCGCGACTTTTCGCAGAGCCTCGCGCGCGGTCTGGCCATCCTCGAACTGTTCCGCGCCAACATCACCTATCTGACGCCGTCGTCGGTCTCGACCGAGCTCGGCATAAGCCGTGCCGCGGCCCGGCGGCTTCTGCTGACCCTGCAGGATCTCGGCTATCTGCAAGGCGACGGCCGGCGGTTTTGGCTGACGCCGCGCATCCTGCGCCTGGGGCAGAACCTGTTCGCGGTGAACGGTCTCTGGCAGATGGTCAATCACCGGGTGGTCGATCTCGCCAATGCCTTTAACGAGCCTTGTGCGGCGGCCGTGCTCGACGGTCTCGATATTATCTATGTGGCGCGCGACTCGGCCCGGCACATCTACACGTCTCGCCTCGCGATCGGCGACCGGATGCCGGCCCATTGTTCGTCGCTCGGCAAGATCCTCCTCGCGGCCCTGCCGCCCAACGAACTCGATGCGCTGCTGGCCACCAGACCCCTGCTCAAGCGCACCGAGAAGACGATCACGGACCCGGCTGCCCTGAAGCTCGAACTGGAGCGAGTGCGCCGCGACCACTGGGCCAAGGTCGAGGACGAGATGGACAATGGAACCATCTCGATCGCGGTGCCGCTGCGCGGCGCGGGAGGCGGCCTCGTCGCGGCCCTGAACGTCGCCTCGCACCGCAGCCGTTGCGATATCGCGACGATGATCAGGACCATGCTGCCGCACCTTCAGGTCGCCGCCCAGGACATCGAGGTGATCATCCGGTCCTACGAACTGCGCTGCCCCCGGTGAGCACCCTCAGTCCCTGAAGGCGACGGTCTCGAAGCGTCCCGTCTCGCCGGACCGGACGATCGTATCGATGATCTCCGCCACGCGGTAGCCATCCTGAAGCGTCGCGCGGGGCGCCACCTCCTCCTCGTCGGCAACGACGGCGAGCATGTGCCGGGCCTGATGGGCAAAGCACTCGCTCCAGCCCAGCGGATGCTGCCCCTGGATGCCGACCGGCAGCCAGAAGTCGGCATAGGGATGCTGCGCCCCGGTGACCATCTGGACACGTGGTCCGCGGCCGGCCTCAAAGATGACGAGCTCGTTCAGGCGCTCCATGTGGAAGCTCAGCGAGCCCCGCGTGCCGTCGACCTCCACGATGCCGCTGAGGTTGTGGGCGCCGGCCACTCGGGACGCCTCGAACGAAGCGGTCGCGCCGTTGTCGAGTTCGGCGGCGCACACGAAAGCGTCGTCGTTGACGTCCGTGATCTCGCCCCGCGCGTCGCGGCTCCACGTCTTGAAGACGGCCCCGACGCGGGTCACCTCGCCCACGAGAAAGCGCGCAAGATCGACATGGTGGGAACCGAGATCGCCCACCGCCCCATGCCCGGCCCGCGACCGGCTGAACCGCCACGACAGGTTGCCGTCCAGCGTCAGCATCGACAGCAGGAAACGCGAGCGGAAATGACGGATCTCGCCGAGTTCGCCGTCGCGAATCATCTGCCGGGCGAGGTTGAGGGCCGGGAAGGACCGGTAGTTGAAGGCACACAAGTGCTTCACGCCGGTGGCCGCGACCGCCTTCCAGGTCGCATAGGCCTCGTCCGCCGTCGAGGCGAGCGGCTTTTCGCAAAACACATGCTTGCCGGCCTGCGCGGCGGCAATCGAGGGCGCGCCATGCAGGTCGTTGGGGCCTGCGTTGACGAACAGCTGAATGGCGGGATCGGCGATGATGTCCCGCCAGTCGGCCGTCGAGCCCTCGAAGCCGTAACGGTCCGCGATGTCCTGCGCCTGCGTCCCTTTCCGGTCGCAGAGAAGCTTGAGGCGCGGCCGCAGGCGCGGCAAGCGCGTCGCGACCCCGGCGTTGCGGAACGCGAGGGCGTGCATCTGCCCGATGAAGCCGGCACCCAGAATGCCAACGCCGATGTCCGTCATGTCGAGACCCTTCCAGCCGGCGCGCTCGCCACCGTTGTCGTTGCGCGTTTAACGCACAATTGCGCGCACAGTTGACATAATGCGTAACCTGCGGAATGATCCGGATGCAACAAAAACAAAAACCGCACCCTGTAAGGGTGTGGGACCCCGGAGGATCCATGGGGCAGGTGCTGACGAGTC
>CAXUMV010000373.1:289-3776 GCA_964252065.1 uncultured Lichenihabitans sp. | reverse complement strand
TGATCGCAGAAGGGCGGGTCGGGCATGTGGGGCGGACCCGCACGCGCGTCTATCTCGACCTCGGGCCGCGCGGCGGGCTGTCGCTGCGGCTCGACAGGCGGGACCTGTTCATCCTGGATCAACTTGGTCCGAGCGAGAATGCGTGGGTCGGCCGTTCCGTCAGGGTCCGCGGCACCCTGGACGACCGGAACGGGCCGCAGATCGATCTCCTCGAGGGCGGCCAGCTCGAGGTCTTGACGGAGCCGGCGGCGGGCGCCACCCCTTGAGGGCGGCAGGGGAGGCGAAAGAGTTGCGGCGCTGCATGGCGATGACCGACGGCTCGCGAGCGGTGCGGCACGGTCGGGCGGCCGTGCTGCCGCTCGGCGCGTCCCGCCTCGTCCCCGTGCTGCTTCTGGCCGCCCTGCTGGCCGCTTGCGCGACCGTCGAGCCGCAGCCCCCCAAGGCGCCTGCGGTCGACCCGGTTCCGGCGGCCGCGCCCAAGACCACCGGGGTGGATTCGCCCGTCACGCGCGAGCACAAGCAGCTCGTCCAGATGTTCGGCGGCGAATACCGGGCGCCCGCCACCGAGAAGCTTCTCGACGACGTGCTTGGCAAGCTCGCGGCGGCGAGCGCCACCCCGGGGGTGCCCTACCGGATCGCGGTGCTCAACTCGCCGGTCGTCAACGCCTTCGCGCTGCCCTCGGGCCGGCTCTACGTCACCCGCGGGCTCCTGGCGCTGGCCAGCGACACCGCCGAGGTGGCGGCCGTGATGGCCCATGAGATCGCCCATGTGACGGCCCAGCACGCCTCGCAGCGCGCCGAGATCGAGAAGCGGTCGGCGGTGATCAGCCAGGCCGCCACCGTCATCGAGGACAGCGGCAAGAGCCGCTCCTTCCAGACCTATGCCCAGCTGAGCCTTGCGAGCTTCTCGCGCCAGCAGGAGCTCGAGGCGGACCAGATCGGCATCGCGACGATCGCCCGGGCGGGCTACGACCCCTATGCGGCGTCGCGCTTCCTCCAGGCGCTCGCCCGCTTCACCGCCATGCGCCAGAGCATCTTCGGGCAGGGGGCCGGCAAGCCCGACATGTCCTCGACCCATCCCTCGACGCCCGAGCGGATCGACCGTGCCGTGTCCGAGGCGCGCCAGATCGGGGCGCCGGGGATCGGCGATGTCGGGCGCGACCGCTACCTGGCCGCCATCCAGGGGCTGCCCTTCGGCGACGACCCGGCGGAGGGTTTCGTGCGGGGACGCGTCTTCGTGCATCCCAAGCTCGGCTTCAGCTTCACGGCGCCCGACGGTTTCGCGCTGGAGAACTCCGCTCAGGCGGTGCTCGGCATCGCCAACGGCGGCCAGGACGCGCTCCGGCTCGACCGCGTCCGCGTCGCGGCCGCCCAGAGCGTCCAGGCCTATCTGGCCTCCGGCTGGATCGAGGGGCTGCAGGCGGGCTCGGTCGAGACGATCGTGGTCGGCGGCTTCCCGGTCGCGACCGCGGTCGCCAAGGGCGCGGACTGGTCGTTCCGGGTCGCGGCCCTGCGCCAGGGCGAGGACGTCTACCGCATCATCTTCGCCACCAAGGATCTGAGCCAGGAGGCCGATGGGCGCTTCCGCGCCTCGATCAACACGTTCCGCAAGATCACGCCCGAGGAAGCACGCGACGTCCGGCCGCTGCACATCGACGTCGTCGCCGCGGGTGGGAGCGACACCCCCGACACGATGGCGGCCCGCATGAAGGTGCCCGACGCGGCCCTGGACAATTTCGAGGTGCTGAACGGCCTCGAAGCCGGCACCCCGCTGAAAGCGGGCGACCGCTATAAGCTGGTGGTGGATTGAGGATAAGTGCCTTCTCCCACGCCGCGGGAGAAGGTGGCCGACAGGCCGGATGAGGGGATCCTCTGTGCCCAACACCCCTCATCCGCCCTGTCGGGCCCCTTCTCCCCGCTGGCGGCGGGGCGAAGGGGCTGATCGGCGCCTGGTGCTCAGGCGGCCAGCACCCGCGCGATGATGCGCCCGTAGATCGCCGTCAGCGCGTCGATGTCGGCGATGGCCGTGTGCTCGTCGACCGCGTGCATGCTGGTACCCACGAGGCCGAACTCCACGACCGGGGCGTGGGCCGCGATGAAGCGGGCGTCCGAAGTGCCGCCCGTGGTCGAGAGGGCCGGGCGCAGCCCCGTCTCGGCCTCGATTGCGTCGGCGACGAGCGTCGTGAAGGGGCCGGACGGGGTCAGGAACGCCACGGCGTTGCAGGGCTGGAAATCCACGCCGTAGCGGGCCGGGCCGGCGACGCGGTGCAGCCGGGCCTGCACCTCGTCCCGCAGCGTGGCGGGCGTCCAGCGGTCGTTGAAGCGGATGTTGAAGCGCGCCCGCGCTTCGCCCGGGATGACGTTGGCGGCGGGGTTGCCGGTGTCGATGGTGACGATCTCGAGATTGGACGGGTCGAAGGCCGCCGTCCCGGCATCGAGCGGCGTCTCCGTCAGCGCACCGAGCAGGCGCAGGAGGTGGGGCAGGGGGTTGTCGGCAAGCGCCGGGTAGGCGACGTGCCCTTGCCGCCCGTGCACCGTCAGCACGCCGGTGAGCGAGCCACGGCGGCCGTTCTTGATCGTGTCGCCGAGCCGCGCCACGTTGGTGGGCTCGCCGACGAGGCAGGCCTCGAAGCGTTCGCCCCGCTCCCGCACCCGCTCCAGCATCCTGGCGGTGCCGTTGATGGCGGGGCCCTCCTCGTCGCCCGTGATCAGGATCGCGATCGAGCCCCGTTGCGGCAGGCCATGCGCCAGCGCGGCCGTCACGAAGGCCGCAACCCCGCTCTTCATGTCGCAGGCGCCGCGCCCGATCAGCAGCCCCTCCTCGATCCGGCCCTCGAAGGGATCGCAGCGCCACCCTGCAGTGTCGCCCGGCGGCACCACGTCCGTGTGCCCGTTGAACAGGAGGCACGGGGCGCCCGTGCCGATCCTGGCGTAGAGGTTCAGGACGTCGGGGGTCCCGGGCTCGCGCAGGGTGACGAGCTCGGCTGCAAAGCCCCCGGCCGTCAGGCGCGCGGCGAGGAGCGGCAGCGCCCCGCCGTCGTCGGGGGTCACCGAGCGGCAGCGGATCAGGTCCTGCGCGAGGCGGACCGCGGGGGAGGGCGTCACCGGGCGGGGTCGCGCCGCAGCCCGAGTTCCACCACGTTCCAGACCGCGACCGCCAGCACCAGGGCGATCGTCACGGGTCCGGCCCAGGCCGGGATGGTGTCGAAGGATTGCGGGATGAACCAGATGAGGGCGGCGCCGAACAGCAGGCTGAGCGGCAGCGCAGCCGCGAGCGCCGCCGGCAGCCCGCGGTCGCGGAACCGCTTGGCGCTGAGATTGTACTCGCAGACGCCGATCAGCAGGAGCGCGAAGGCGTAGACCAGGAGGTAGAGGTAGGCCGCGATCGTCAGCGGCGCGATGAAGGCCGAGTCGGACAGGTCGTGGTGGGCGTAGGGACTGAGGGCCCGCCACCCGAGCGTGCCGGCCGCGGCCAGGGCTGCGAGCG
>CAXUMV010000373.1:0-279 GCA_964252065.1 uncultured Lichenihabitans sp. | reverse complement strand
CAGGAAGGAGAAGCCGGACGGTGGCGCGGCTGCCGTGGCCATCAGTCCCTCAGAAGCTCGTTGATGGCGGTCTTGGCCCGCGTCTGCGCGTCGACGGTCTTGACGATCACGGCGCAGTAGAGCGAGGGGCCCGGCGAGCCGTCCGGCAGCGCTTTCCCCGGCAGGCTACCGGGCACGACCACCGAATAGGGCGGCACATAGCCGACGTGCACCTGGCCGGTCGTCCGGTCGATGATCTTGGTCGAAGCCGACAGGAAGACGCCCATGGAGAGCACGGCG
>CAXUMV010000372.1:0-3786 GCA_964252065.1 uncultured Lichenihabitans sp. | reverse complement strand
CTTCACCACGGCGATGGAGTCCTACCCGCGCATGGCCGGCATGTGGCTGATCGGCGAGGACATGCCGCAGGAGACCAACCGGATCACGCTCGATCCCGTGATCAAGGACAAGAACGGGCTGCCGGTCGCAAGCGTGCACTACGACGACCATCCCAACGACGTCGCCATGCGCAACCACGCCTACAGGCAGGGTGCGGCGATCTACGAGGCGGTCGGCGCCACGGTGACCTACCCGACGACGCCCTATCCGAGCACCCACAACATGGGCACGAACCGGATGAGCGAGAAGCCGCGCGACGGCGTCATCAACAAGTTCGGCCAGACCCACGACATCAAGAACCTCTTCGTGTCGGACGGCAGCCAGTTCACGAGCGGGGCCGCCTGCAATCCGACGCTGACCATCGTGGCCCTGGCGATCCGCCAGGCCGACCACATCGCGGACGCGATGCAGCGGCGCGATATCTGAGGGGGATGCCGTGACGCGCCTCACCCCTCGCCTCGCCCTGGCCGTGCTTCCGCTGCTTGCGCTCGGCTCGCCCGGCCGGGCCGAGACGGCCGCCCAGCCGGCGACCGCCGCCTACCCGGACAACCCGAGCGGAACGCCGGCCACGACGACGAACGGGACGGCGCCGGCCGCAGCCCAAGGGCAGGCCGGCTGCTCCACGGCAGCATCCTGTCCCCTCAGCCCGGCTGCGCCCGCCGGCCCCGCGACGGCATCGGGCGAAATCCCGCAGCCCGGCAGGGTCGCGACGCCGGCCACCGCCTATCCGGACAGCCCCGTCAAGACCCCGGCGGCCGCGCCGTCCGGCACGGCACCGAAGTAGCGCCTGGCCGCTGCGGCCCGGCTCCTACTCAGCCGCGATCAGGGCCGGGCTTGCGGGCTCGGCCGCTTCGGCCGTGCGGGAGATGTAGAGCAGGCAGGAGCAACGCAGGAGAGAGGCGAGGTTATGCACCTCGCCGTGATGGAGGAGCACCTCGTCGTGCAGGGTGGTGATGAACTTGGCGACGCTCGTTCCCTCCCGCGCCGCGATGTCTTCGAGGATCGCCCAGAACGTGTTCTCAAGCCTGATCGATGTCGAGTGACCTCCGATGCGGATCGACCGGGTCACCGACTCGTAATTGCTCTGGGGCTGATGCGAGAAGACGCGGCACATGAATCCTCCGGCTGTTCGTTCTTGTTTGGAACGAGCCTAATCGGGAGACGACAGGCGCGCAATCGAATGATGCGCAGCCGAGAAGCCGGGCAGGACGCGAGTTCGCCGCCTGGCGGACGAGTTGCCCGCATCGATCCTTCCGCCTCCATGTTCGTTCGCGGGCGACGCGGCTGCGCGCGCCCCTCGCTTCACAAGCGCCCGCGTGTCGCGCGGCGCCGGAGAACAATCCGATGAACAAGCAGATTCTGGCCATTGCGCTCGGCACCCTGGCCCTTGGATGTGACCTCGCGCTCGTGCGGGCACCCGCCTTTGCGCAGGACAAGACCGTCGTGGTCGGCGGCGCGCCGATGGACCCGTCCAAGACCATCGTCGAAAACGCCTTGAACTCGAAGGATCACACGACGCTCGTGGCGGCCGTCAAGGCCGCAGGCCTCGTCGACACCCTGTCGGGCGCGGGACCGTTCACGGTCTTCGCCCCGACCAACGAGGCCTTCGCCAAGCTGCCGGCCGGCACCGTCGAGACGCTGGTCAAGCCCGAGAACAAGGCGACCTTGACCAAGATCCTGACGCTCCACGTGGTGGCCGGCAAGGTGACCGCGGCCGATCTCGTGGCCAAGATCAAGGCCGGCAGCGGCAAGGCCTCGCTGACGTCGGTCGAGGGTGAGAGCCTCACGGCGCAGATGGACGGCGACAAGGTCGTGGTCGTGGACGGCAAGGGCGACAAGGCGGCCGTCACGATCGCCGACGTCCTGCAGTCGAACGGCGTGATTCACGTCATCGACACGGTCCTGCTTCCCGCGAGCTGAGACGCTCCTGCGACGGCCGGGATAGGTCCCGGCCGTCGTCGCCGTGGCGATCCATGGCCGGGCTTCCGCACCGGGGCCTGGATCGCCACGGCGCTGATGCGCCTCGCGATGACGAGTCGGCCTGCGTCTGGCAGGGCGACCGACGGAGGCCCGGTCCGCGCGCCTCCGGCCTATGACGGGCGGAACTGCCGGGCGAGGCGCTCCGATTCCCGCGCGAGCAGCCCGACATCCATGCCGACCGCCGTGAACGTGGTGCCCCATGCGATGCAGCGGGCCGCAAAGCTCGTGTCGAGCGTGAGGATGCCGGCGGGCTTGCCGAGCGCGCGGAGGCGCTTCAACGCATCCTCGATGGCCGCCACCACGGCGGGGTGACCCGGCTCGCCGATATGGCCCATGCTGGCCGCAAGATCGGCCGGGCCGATGAAGATGCCGTCGACCCCCGGGACCGAGGCGATCTCCTCGAGGCGCGCGAGGGCTTCGGCGGTCTCGACCTGCAGCAGCAGGCAGAGCTCCCCCGCCGCGACCCGGCCGTAGTCCGGCACGCGGCCGAAATGCGACGCGCGGGTCAGGGCCGAGACGCCGCGTACCCCGTCGGGCGGGTAGCGGGTGGCGGCGACTGCCTGGCGCGCCTCCTCGGCGGTCTGCACATAGGGGATCAGCAGGCTCTGCGCGCCGATGTCGAGGAAGCGCTTGATCAGCACCGTGTCGTTGCTGGCCGGGCGGACCACGGCCGACACCTCATAGCGGGCGACCGCCTGCAGCTGCCCCAGCACGGTCAGGACGTCGCCCGGCGAGTGCTCGGTATCGAGCAGCAGCCAGTCGAAGCCCGAGCCCGCGACGGCTTCGGCCGCATAGCTGGCCGAGAGACTGCACCAGAACCCGATCTGCTGGCGCCCCTCGGCCAGGGCCCGCTTGAACCGGTTTTCGGGGAGCTGCATGGACTGTTCTCCACGGTTTCGAGCGGCCATCCCCGCCGGTGGATCACGTCGGGGCGGCCGTGTCGACCGGCTTTGTAGGCAGGGACCGGTCAGGACGCGCCGGCCGCCTCGGCGAAGAAAGCCTCGACCATGGCGGTGTGCAGCGGGAAGGCCGTCCGCACCGGCCCGCGGAGGACCAGGACCTCCAGCACTTCGGCGTCGTGGTGGAAGGGGCCGTCGTGGGTCACGGGCGGGCTCTCGCAGAACAGCAGGTTCTGCGCCCGGTCGGCGGTGGTCGCGACGGCGAGGAGCCGCAGCGCCAGGGGGTCGACCACGACGCCGGTCTCCTCCAGCACCTCGCGCGCGCCCGCCTCCTGCCAGGTCTGGCCGCGCATCTGGTAGCCGCCCGGCAGGGCCATCTCTCCCTGCCCGAGGCCCGGCAGGGCGCGGCGGATCGCCAGGAGCCCGCCCGCGATGGGAACGCGCACCACGACGACCGTCGGCGTGTTGTCGTAGCCCCCGCTCATTCCGGGGCGCGCCGCTCGAGGCGGACCGCGAGGCGCTGCAGGCGGGGCCGCAGGCGCAGGAACACGCGGTACAGGCGCTCGAGCCCTGACAGGACCAGCGGATGGCGGGCCGCGAGCCCCAGGGGGCGCAGCCGCGGGATCGCCCGCCACATCGCCGCAAAGGCCGCGGCGCCCGACAGCAGGCGCCCGTTCTCCCGCGCGTGGAAGCGCGCCAGCAGCGCCGCCCGGTCCAGCGGGCAGGCGGCCCCGCCCGCCGCCGCGTCCACGAAGTCGATCGCGCCGCGCCGGTCGAGCCGCCGCATCAGCGCGATCTCGCGCCGGCACAGCGGGCAATCGCCATCGAACCACACCACGAGCTTGTCCATGTCCTCGTCATAGGGCC
>CAXUMV010000371.1:0-3791 GCA_964252065.1 uncultured Lichenihabitans sp. | reverse complement strand
GCAGGTGGTCGCGAACGTGCCGGTCGCCGGCCCCGTGCCGCCGCCCAGCATCGAGGTGACCCCGCTCATCAGCGCTTCCTCGATCTGCTGGGGGCAGATGAAGTGGATGTGCGTGTCGAAGCCGCCCGCCGTCAGGATCTTGCCCTCGCCCGCGATCACCTCCGTGCCCGGCCCGACGACGAGCGTGACGCCCGGCTGGATCTCGGGGTTGCCGGCCTTGCCGATGCCGACGATGCGCCCGTCCCGGAGGCCGACGTCGGCCTTCACGATGCCCCAGTGGTCGATCACCACCGCATTGGTGATGACGGTGTCGAGCGCCCCTTGCGCGCGCGTCGTCTGGCTCTGGCCCATGCCGTCGCGGATGACCTTGCCGCCGCCGAACTTCACCTCCTCGCCGTAGGTCGTGAAGTCCTGCTCGATGGTCACCGTGAGGGCGGTGTCGGCCAGGCGCAGCCGGTCCCCGGTCGTCGGGCCGAACATGTCGGCATAGGCGGCGCGGGAAAAGGTGACGGCCATGGGGACCTCGGCTCAGGGTTCGCGGGCAGCTTACGACCAGCCGCCGGCAAAGACGAAGCCCCAAAATAAGGGGTCCCGGGGCGCGCCGCAGGACGCTTCCCAAAACGAGCGGAGATCGTCTACATCGGGGCGATGACCATTCATCTTCACCGGCACGATCTTCCGGATGGGCGGAGCTACGGGGCGAGCGTCGCCATCGACACCGAGACGCTCGGGCTCAACCCGCATCGCGACCG
Source organism: uncultured Lichenihabitans sp. (assembly GCA_964252065.1). Taxonomy (GTDB): domain Bacteria; phylum Pseudomonadota; class Alphaproteobacteria; order Rhizobiales; family Beijerinckiaceae; genus Lichenihabitans. The sequence goes on along the minus strand of CAXUMV010000371.1, from coordinate 3,039 downwards.
GCTGTGCGTGGTCCAGCTGTCGGGTGGCGACGGCCATGCCGACGTCGTGCAGATCGCGGTCGGCCAGGCCGGCGCCCCCAACCTGCAGCGCCTCCTCGCCGACGAGGGCGTGACCAAGCTGTTCCACTTTGGCCGCTTCGACATCGCCGTGATGGCGCATGCCTTCGGCACGCTGGCCACCAACGTCTACTGCACCAAGATCGCCTCGAAGCTGGTGCGGACCTACACCGACCGGCACGGCCTCAAGGACCTCTGCCGCGAGCTGCTCGGCATCGATCTCTCCAAGCAGCAGCAGTCGTCCGATTGGGGCGCCGACAGCCTCAGCGAGGCCCAGCTCGCCTATGCGGCGTCCGACGTGCTGCACCTGCACGCGCTGCGCGCCCAGCTCGACGCGATGCTTGACCGGGAGGGCCGCCGCGCGATGGCGGACGCCTGCTTCGGGTTCCTGCCGATGCGGGCCCGGCTCGACCTCGCCGGCTGGGCCGAGACGGACATCTTCGCCCATGCGTAGCCCATCGCGCCGGCGCCCTCCCGCATGAGCGAACACGCCGTCCGCCTCACGGCCGCGACGCCGCAGGCCGCGCTCCTCGCCCGGCGGGCCCGCGCCTTCTCGGCCGCGAGCCGCCACACGGTGCGGGTCCGGCGCCTGCGGCGGATGCTGATCGGGGGCGCCGTGCTGCTGGTCGGCGGCATCGTGGCCGTGACCCTCTTCGACCCGTTCCGCCGGACGGTGAGCGGGGTGTCGATCGAGGGGGCGAGCGTCGACGGCACCAAGGTGACGATGCTCAACCCCAAGCTCTCGGGGTTCCAGAAGGACGGGCGCCCCTACGCGATCGAGGCGGCCCGCGCGATCCAGGACATCAAGGCGCCGACCCTGTTCGACCTGCGCGAGCTGAAGGTGCGCCTGACGATGCCGGACCGGAGCGTGACCCGGATCACGGCGGCGGTCGGCGCCTTCAACAGCACGGCCGAGACCATGAGCCTGTCGCGCGGCGCGCATGTGGTGGGCGACAACGGGCTCGACGCCGTGGCGGCCGACGCGCTGGTCGAGTTCTCGGCCAACCGGCTGACCACCAGCAAGCCGGTGACGGTCAGCATGCCGGGCAAGCGCATCGCCGCCGACACGATGAGCATCCTGGAGGGCGGCGGCCATGTGAGCTTCGTCGGCCACGTGCACACCGACATCGATCCGGCTGCGGCCGGACCCGGGCCGGCGGCGTCCCAGGACGCCCCGTGAGCGCGGGGCCGGTGCGTCGTGGACGCACGGTCCTCGGGGCGGCCCTCGCGATGGCGGCCCTGGTCCCGGCCGCCGGGGCGGCGGAGCGCGGGGGCGCCCTCCTGCCGGGATCGTCCGGCAAGGAGCCGATCAGCATCGACGCCGCCCGGCTCGACTATTTCGACAAGGAGGGCAAGCTGGTCTACGCCGGGGAGGTCGTCGCCCGGCAGGGCGCCTCGACCCTCAAAGGCTCGACCCTCACGATCTTCCTCTCCAAGGAGGGCCGCAGGACCGAGAAGGCGGCCGACCCCGGCGAGAGCCCGGCGCCGGCGGCCAACACGGCGATCGAGCGGATGGAGGTCGCGGGGCCCGTCACGCTGATCTCGAAGGACGAGGTCGGCACGGGCGACAACGGCAGCTACGACAAGGCCGCCAACAAGATCACCCTTACCGGCAACGTGACGCTGACCCAGGCGACCAACGTCATCCGCGGCGACAAGCTCGTCTACGACATGACGAGCGGGCAGGCCCAGGTCTCCTCCGGACAGACGCAGGGCCGCGTCCGCAGCGTCTTCACGCCGGGCTCGGGGACGCCCGGGGGCGTTCCCGCCCGAAAGCCGAAGGGGGCCGGAGACACCCCGAAACCCGCCTCCCCCGCCGCCAAGACCCCGTGACCGCCACGGCCACCGGCGGAGCCCTGCGGCGGATGCTGACACGCCGGCCGCGCCGGGTCCAGCCCACACCGGGGGAGACGGCGGGCGTCGATGCGGCCGTGCCGCCGACCGCCGGCGAGGGCATGCTGGGCGCCTACCATCTGGGCAAGTCCTACCGGCAGCGGCATGTCGTGGGCGACGTCAGCCTCACGGTCCGGCGCGGCGAGGTCGTCGGGCTGCTCGGCCCCAACGGCGCCGGCAAGACCACCGTCTTCTACATGATCACCGGCCTCGTGCCCCCCGACAAGGGACGCATCGAGATCGACGGGCACGACGTGACCGCCCTGCCCATGTATCGCCGCGCCCGGCTCGGCATCGGCTACCTGCCGCAGGAGGCCTCGATCTTCCGGGGCCTGACGGTCGAGGACAACATCCGCGCCGTGCTGGAGCTGACGGTGCCCGACAAGGGCCAGCGCGAGGCCGAGCTCGAGGGACTGCTGCAGGAGTTCCGCATCGAGGGGCTGCGCAAGGCGCCCGCGGTCGCCCTCTCGGGCGGCGAGCGCCGGCGCTGCGAGATCGCCCGGGCCTTGGCAGGCTTCCCGTCCTACATGCTGCTCGACGAGCCCTTCGCGGGCATCGACCCGATCGCGGTCGGCGACATCCAGGAGCTCGTGTTCCACCTCAAGGCCCGCGGCATCGGGGTGCTGATCACCGACCACAACGTTCGCGAAACGTTAGGGCTGATCGACCGCGCCTACATCATCCACTCGGGCCGCGTCTTGACCGAGGGCACGCCGCAGGCGATCGTCGATGACGTCGATGTCCGCCGTTTCTATCTCGGCGAAGACTTCCGGCTTTAGCGATCTTTTGAACGCCGGCGTGGAGTGCTTCGCCGTCATCGCGAGGCGCGAAGCGCCGTGGCGATCCAAGGGGTCGGGCGTGCAACGGTGGATCGCCACGCTTTGCTTGCGATGACGGCGCTAGGGTTTGCAAACCCAGGCGGTGATGTGAACCCCTTCTGAAGCATGGGGAAGCAAAATCCGTTCCAAGCTGTACGTGCCTGTTTTCTGTGCTATGAACAAGGCGGGATCGGCGCTGGTGTTGAGTTGACGTAATGGCGTTGTCGGCCAAGCTCGTAATGCGCCAGGGACAGTCCCTGGTGATGACGCC
>CAXUMV010000370.1:0-3801 GCA_964252065.1 uncultured Lichenihabitans sp. | reverse complement strand
GGGCACATCTGCGAGATCGCCTGCCGCGATTGGCTGGACCCGGCAGCCAGGTCCACCAACCGGCAGCACAATGCGGAGCGGTTCGCCGAATTCGTCGAGCGACCGATGACACGTGCGGGTTTGCAGATCATCCTGGACAGCGTCGACCGGTCCTCGTAGAGCCAGGCGGAAGGATGCTCGGTCGAGATCGCGCTGTCGGTGCTGGGCGCGCTCGGCGACGCTCTCGCCGAGGGCGCGGCCCCGCGTCTCCATCCGGCCGCGAGCGTCGCGGGTGCGCCCGAGCGGGTCGTTGCCGTCCTGGCCCGCGCTTCCCTGGCTGATCGAGGGGCCGCCGGTCCCCTCGCCTTCGCCCTGCTGCTGGCCTTGGCCGGGCTGCGAGGCCATCTGCTGGGCGAGCCCGTTGGCGCCCTGCTGCAGCCCCTGCAGGGCCCGGCCCTGCGCCTCGACGGCGCGGCGGTTGCCGGGCTTGCCCTGCCCGAGCGCGCCCTCGGCGTCCTTCATGGCCTGCTCGGCATCCTCGAGACCCTGCTCGCCCTTGAGGCCGAGCTGGCGCATGCGCCGCTGCAGTGCGTCCAGGCGATCGCGCAGCCCGCCCTGCTGCCCGGCGAGGTCGTCGCCCCCGGGCTGGTCCCCCTGGGCCTGCTGCTCCCCGTCGGCCCGCGGGTCGCCGCCCGGGGCGCCCTCGTCCGCCTCGTCCGGGTCGTCGGCGAAGGGCTGGCCGTCCTGGGACGGTTTCGGGCGGCCCTGCCGGAACGTCCGGTCGCGCAGGGCCTGCTGGTCGCGGCTCATCTTGTCGAGCTCGCTCATCTGCCGGTTCATCTCGCGCTGGGCCTGGCCGGTCCCGGGCTTGGCGGTGCGCAGGTTGTCGAGCATGGCCTGGAGCTGGTCGAGCATGCGCTGCGCCTCGGCCGTGTCGCCGTTCTGCGCGAGCTCGCCCATGCGGCGCATCATCTCCTGCAGCTGCTGGGGCGTGACCACACGGGCATTGGGGTCGGGCGGGGACCCGTCCTGCGCGGTCCGGCTCCGCTCGGCCATCTCGGCCAGGAAGCGGTCCATCTGCCGGCGCAGCGCTTCGGTCAGCCGCTTGATCTCGTCCGGCGAGGCGCCCCGCTGCAGGGCCTCGCGCAGCGCCTGCTCGGCGGCTTGCAGGTCGCGCGCGGTGGCCGACTTGTCGCCCTCCTCGATCCGCAGCGCCATCTGCCAGAGATAGTCGGCAAGGCCGATCAGATCCTCGTCGGTGCGGGCCGAGGCGAGCCGCGTGCGCGCCGTGTAGAGGCCGAGATAGACGGCCTTCGAGGTGCCGAAGCGGTCGGGGTCGATCATCAGCGCATCGAGCGCGGTGGCCACCCCCTCCCTGTGGTCGGGATCAAAGACGAGGTCGCGCCGCTGCTCGACCAGCGCACGGGCGAGGGGGTTGGCGAAGGGACGCGCCGGCAGGGTCATGCGCACTGGGGCGCTGAGCCCGATATTGCCGCCCTCGTCCCCCGTGCTCAGCACAACGGTCACCGCGGCGCCCGCCCACGGATGGTCGGAGAGGTCGCCGGTGGTCTGGCCGGTGCCGAGCCCGCCGGGGGTCGGGGGCAGGTTCAGGTCGAGCTTGGGAGGCGCCACCAGCGAGCGCACGATCGGGCGCTCGCCGGAGACGGGATCGGTGAAGGCCGCCTCGGCGCGCGTCACCCCGTAGTCGTCGTCGATCTTGTAGCCGAGCGTCAGGCCACCGCGCGCGGTGGGCCGCGGCGGCTCCACGAGCACGATGGTGGGCGGCAGGTCCGGCAGGGCCGTCAGCGTGACGTTGGCCAGGGGAGCGCCGTCGTGCAGAAGCGCGAGCCGCCCGCTGCCGTCGAGGGTGAAGCGGTGCTCGGCGCCCTCGGCCGGACGTGGATCTGCGGCGGCGGGCTTGGGCACGGCGCTGGGCTTCGGGGCGGCGCTGGGCTTCAGCCCGCCCGTGACGGTCGGCTCCACGGTACCCTCGCCGGAGGCCCGCACCACGACGCTCGAGCGGATCGGCACCGTGACGGCCTGGTCGGCCGAGGGAGCGGCGCTTCCCCCCAGCAGCACCACGGGCGCCCGGCCCGTGTAGCCCGGCGGATCGATCCAGGCATCGACCCGGAACCCGGCCCCGGCCGGGACGGCGCCGCGCCAGTCGAAGGCGGCAGCGACCAATCCATCCTTGCCCGCTCCCGCCACGAAGCCGGCCGCCACCAGCCCGAGCAGGGCCGCGGCCCGGAGCGCGTAGGGGTCGCGGGCCGCAAGGCGGGGCGCCGGCGGCTTCAGGCGCAGCCGCGCGAGCGTGCCCTCCAGGCGCCGGCGCGACAGGTCCCAGAGCGCCTGGGTCAGGGGATCCTGGCCGGCGTTGGCGAGCCGGTCCTCGGCGGCGCTGACCGGGCGGTGCGCCGCGCCCGAGTCGCGGTCGAGCCGCGCCAGGGCCTCGCGGCGGCCGACGGCCAGCTGCCGCGCCGCCAGGGCCGCCGCGGCCAGAAGGCCGGCCATGAACAGCGCCACCCCGGCGACGCGCAGGGCCCGCGGCGCGGCCACCCAGACCCCGAGCCAGCTCAGGGCGACGAACGCCGCCACGATGCCACAGGCCAGCACGACCAGCGGCCAGACCCGCTCGAGGCGGATGACCAGGCGCGCCCGGGCCACGAGCCGCTCGAGGCGGGACGGCGCCGGAGGTGTCGGCGGGCTGCCGGAGGGCGGCTTCATGGTGTCGGTCATGGCATCACTATAGAGGCGCAGCTTTGCGGAGAAAACGCGGCACGGCGCGACCGAGCGCTGCGGGCCGCCTCGCGCGCCGCCGGGACGCCGGCGCCGGTCTTCGGCGCTTGACGGCACCCCCGCGGGCTGCTAGCCACCCGGTGACGATAACACCGAGTGCATCCCGTGATCCGTTTCCTCATTGTACCGCAGGCGCCTGGCATCGGGCGGGGATAGTCCCCGCACCCCGATCGACGGCGCATACCCCAGGCCCCTCGCGGGCCTTTTTTATTGCCTGAACTCCAAGCCCCCATCCCTGCAGAACGACCCCCGGAGGATCCCATGTCGAGACAGATGACCGGCGCCGAGATGGTCGTGACGGCCCTCAAGGACCAGGGCGTCACGACGCTGTTCGGGTACCCGGGCGGGGCCGTGCTGCCGATCTACGACGCGATCTTCCAGCAGAACGCCATCCGGCACGTGCTGGTGCGGCACGAGCAGGGCGCCGCGCATGCGGCCGAGGGCTATGCCCGCTCGTCGGGCAAGGTCGGGGTGCTGCTGGTCACCTCCGGGCCGGGCGCCACCAATGCCGTGACGGCCCTGACGGACGCGCTGCTCGACTCGATCCCGCTCGTCTGCATCACCGGGCAGGTGCCGACCCACCTCATCGGCTCGGACGCCTTCCAGGAGTGCGACACCACGGGCATCACCCGCAACTGCACCAAGCACAACTACCTCGTCCGGCGCATCGAGGACCTGCCCCGCGTCCTGCACGAGGCCTTCTACGTGGCGAGCCATGGCCGGCCGGGACCGGTGGTCATCGACATCCCCAAGGACGTGCAGTTCGCCACCGGCCTCTACACCGGGCCCGGCAACGTCCAACACAAGACCTACCAGCCCAAGGTCAAGGGCGACCTCGAGAAGATCCGGGCCGCGGTCGCCATGATGGCCGCGGCCAGGAAGCCGGTGTTCTACACGGGCGGCGGGGTCATCAACGCCGGGCCGCGGGCCTCCGCGCTGCTGCGCGAGCTCGTGTCGCTGACCAACTTCCCCGTCACCTCGACCCTGATGGGGCTCGGCGCCTACCCGGCCTCGGGCCAGAACTGG
>CAXUMV010000369.1:0-3806 GCA_964252065.1 uncultured Lichenihabitans sp. | reverse complement strand
ATCGAAGGGCTGAGCTTCACGAGCGCATAAGGCACCCGCTCCCCCGGGACGTCGACCTGGAAGGTCGCGGCGCCGCGGATGTCCTCGCTGCGCGGGGCATCCCGCGGAAGGTCGGTACAGGCGGCGAGCGACAGGCCGCCCGCCCCCATCATCAGCCCCTTGATGGCACCATGGATCCGCACTGCGTCAGCATCTCCCGCACGGCGCTTAAGACCTAAGCGGCCACTCGATTGCAACCGTGTCACATCATCCTCAAAGGCTCTCTGAAAGAGGCCTTAGATGACCAGTCATAGCAAAAAATTCTCTTACGATAGCCATGCCCGCAACGCGAATCGATGCATGTTGCACATTTACATCTCGTTACGTCAGGTCGGATGTCCGATCTTGGACCGATCTCGAAGACTGCAGCGACGTGATTCGGTTGTTCTTTGCGACGCGTCCGCCAAGCCTTGCGGCTGGGTCCGGAACGGCGCGCAGCGGCCCGGTCACCCCCGCGAGATGGCCGCCGCGGCAGCCGGGGTTCCAGGCCAGAGCCAGCACGAGCAGGCGGCCGGTGGACCCGCCTCCTCTCGCGGCGATGATGAGCGTGCCGAGCCTACGAACCGGCAGGATCGCGACAAGACGACAAGCCGATCGGAACCCCGCACAGCAACCCGATGGTCGTCATCGTCGGCACGCCCGGCAACGCTCGTCCTCGACGCCGAAGAAACGGATTGATTTGAAGTCACGTTCAAACGCCGAGGGCCGAAGAACCATGTGAGCCGGACAGGCCTCCCAGGCTTTCGACGCATGGCCTGCGCACGACACGATCGGAGGCTCGTCGATCGGGCCGGTCGACACTGCGGAATTCATTGCGCTTTCTCTCGGGCCGCCGTCCGGCATCTTGAAGCGCCCGCGGTTTCGTAATCTCTACGGCGCCGAACCATGCCCGTTCCGCTGGGTGATGCGCTGCAACATCCTTGCCGAATTCGATCAATCCGGGTAAGGAACCGTCAACTTTGAGGGACGGACTTATTGCGAATGGCATCGACCACTCCCCAGGCGTTTGCTGTCGAAACGACCCGATCCGCCACAGGCGCCCGTCGCGGAATCAAGAGCGTCCTGTCCTATAAGTCGATCGGCATCCTGGTCGGCACGGTCGAAGTCGGGATGATCACCCTCGGCAGCGCATTCGGCCAGGTGCTCTACCAGTGGATCGCCGATTCGGCGCCGGTCGACCTCGGAGCCGCGCTGGGCGTCGGGCTCCTGTCCAGCCTGCTCTACATCCTGGCCAGCCGGTCGGCGGGGCTCTACGGGCTGCCTTCGCTGCTCTACCCCGCCCAGCATCTCAAGCGCGCCCTCACGGTCTGCGCCTTCGTGCTGCTGTCGCTGACCGCGATGCTGTTCCTGCTGAAGATCGGCTCGCAGTTCTCGCGCGGCTCGCTGCTCGGCTTCGCGGCCGCGATGCTGGTGCTGTGCTGCCTGACGCGCATCGGGGCCGCCGGCGTCATCGAGGAACTGCTGCGGCGCGATGCGATCGCCGGGCGTCCCGCCTTCGTGGTGGGAGACGAGGACGAGCTTGCGACGCTGAGCTCGTCCTACCTCCTCCGGCATTTCGGCGTTCGCGAGACCGGCCGCCTGGCGGTCGACACGGGGGCCGATCACGCGACCCTCAGCGCCCGCATGGAAGCCGCGATGGCCGAGGCCCGCGCCGGCCAGGCCAAGGAGTTCATCGTCGCCACCAAATGGGACCGCGCCGCGGGCCTGCACGAGATCGAGCGGGCCCTGCGGGCGTCGCCGCTCCCTGCGCGCCTCGTGCCGCAGGCCGAGGTCCGCACCATCATCGGACGCAACGCCTCGCCCTTTGCGGCCAGCAGCTTCACGGTCGAGCTCCAGCGTGCGCCCATGGGACTGGCGGCCCAGACGGCCAAGCGGGCCCTCGACATCGTGGTCGCGAGCTTCGCCATCGTGGCCCTGATGCCGGTCTTCATGCTGGCCGGCTGCGCCGTGAAGCTCGACTCGGCGGGGCCCATCATCTTCCGGCAGCGCCGCAACGGCTTCGACCGGCGCCAGTTCGTGATCTTCAAGTTCCGCACCATGCGGGTGCTGGAGGACGGTGCCGTGGTGCGGCAGGCCCGGCGCGACGACGACCGCATCACGATGGTGGGACGGTTCCTGCGCCGCACCAGCATCGACGAGCTGCCGCAGCTCTTCAACGTCCTGCGCGGGGACATGTCGCTCGTCGGCCCGCGTCCCCATGCGCTCGCGCACGACCAGGAGTTCACCACGCTGATCGGCGACTACTGCATGCGCCACCACGTCAAGCCCGGCATCACCGGCTGGGCGCAGATCAAGGGCTGCCGCGGCGAGACCTCGCGCCCCGAGCACATGCAGCGCCGGGTCGACCTCGACCTGTGGTACATCAAGAACTGGTCAATCATGCTGGACGTCAATATCATGGCCCGCACGGCGCTGGACGTCATCCACCACGACGCCTACTGATCGCGACGCCTCCTCACCGAGACGGGGCGCACGGCGCCCCTCAGCGCAGCATGGTCGGCTTGATCCACCAGCCGGGCTGCAGCAGGCGGATGGTTCGAGCGGCACGCGCTGCCGCGCGGCAGTCGTCGTAGATCGCAAAGCAGGTCGCACCCGAGCCCGACATGCGGGCGAGGCGCGCGCCGGCCGTGCCGGCCAGCAGCTCCAGCCCCAGCCCGACCGCGGGCGACAGCGCCCGGGCCGCCCCCTCCATGTCGTTGCGCGTCGCGTGCAGGAGGTCGAGCAGCACCGCGCGGCCCGCGTTTAGCGCCAGCCCCGGATGGGCCGGGCGTCCGACCGCCTGGCCGGGCTTCAGCGCGAGGCCGGCGAACACGTGGCGCGTCTCGAGCGCAATGCCGGCATTGACCAGGACGACCGGGAGCGGCGCGAGGCGCATCGCGGCCCCGAGCCGCTCCCCGATGCCCCGCATCATGCGCGCCCGCGGCTCGAGGCAGACCGGAACGTCCGCGCCCGTCGCCTGCGCGGCCTCGAACAGGCGCGGGTCGTCCGGCGCCAATCCGTTGCAGCGGGCCAGCAGGAGAAGCGCCGCCGCGGCGTCCGACGAGCCGCCCCCGATCCCGGCCGCCACGGGCAGGCGCTTGACGAGGTGGAAGCCTCCGAGAGTGAGCCCCGGCACGCGGTCCGCGAGGGCCCGGGACGCCTTCAGCACCAGGTTGTCGGTGTCGGGTCCGGCCGCGGGCGCCATGGGCCCGCTGACGCGCAGGCGGAGCGGGCCGCCCGGCTCGAAGCGCAGCGTGTCGCCCGCGCCCGCGAAGGCGACGAGGCTTTCGAGATCGTGCAGGCCGTCGGCCCGACGCCCGAGCACGTGCAGCGAGAGGTTGATCTTGGCGGGCGCGCGGGTGGTCAGCGCATCGGGCGGCGTCATGCGCCGTTCTTCGCCGCAAGGCTCCGGCCGGGTCAAGCCCTGCAGCGCCCGTCAGCTCACGACGCTGTCGGGGTTCTGGCGCTCCAGTTCCTCCCCGTAGCGACGCAGCGCGTGGGCTTCGGTCAGCAGGCCGAGGACGCGGCGGCTCGCCTCGTGGTCGAGCACGACGAGCGCGTCGGCCTCGTGGGCCGCAAAGCGGGCCAGGGCCTCGCGGACGTTCAGCCAGGGAAACAGCACGTCGTCGCGGTGGGTGCCCAGCGCCCCGACCCGGGTCCCGGCTCCCTCGGCGGTCGTGTAGAGGTCGTCGAGCAGCACGAGGCCGGCATAGCGGGCGTTGTCATCGACGAGGATGATCTGCTTGACGGCCCCGAGAGGAAACCGCAGGCGCGCGTCCCTCAGCGAC
>CAXUMV010000368.1:1816-3809 GCA_964252065.1 uncultured Lichenihabitans sp. | reverse complement strand
GGAGCGGTCGCCCGAGCCGACCTGCGCCTTGCGGTCGGCGGCCCGCTCGTCGTCGATGGCCTGCCGGCGCTGGTCGAGGATGCGGGCGCGCAGCACCGCCATGGCCTTCTCGCGGTTGCGGTGCTGGGAGCGCTCCTCCTGCATGAAGACGACGATCCCGGTCGGCAGGTGGGTCAGGCGGATCGCCGACTCGGTCTTGTTGACGTGCTGGCCGCCCGCGCCCTGCGCCCGCATGGTATCGATCTTGAGGTCGCTGTCATTGATGCCGACGTCGACCTCCTCGGCCTCGGGCAGGACCGCGACGGTCGCCGCCGACGTATGGATGCGCCCCTGCGTCTCGGTGTCGGGCACCCGCTGCACCCGGTGCACGCCGCTTTCGAACTTGAGCCGCGCGAAGACGCCCCGCCCGGTCACCTCCGCCACGATCTCCTTGAAGCCGCCCGCCGTGCCTTCGCTGACCGACAGGACGTCGACCTTCCAGCGCCGCAGGTCGGCGTAGCGCGTGTACATGCGGAACAGGTCGCCGGCGAACAGGGCTGCCTCGTCGCCGCCCGTCCCGGCCCTGATCTCGACGATGGCGCCCTTCTCGTCGGCAGAATCCTTGGGCAGGAGCGCGAGGCGGATGGTCCGGTCGAGCGTCTCGAGCCGCGCCTCGACCTCGCTCCGCTCGGCCTCGGCGAGCTCGCGCATCTCGGGGTCGAGGCCGGGATCGGCCAGCATGGCCACGACGCCGGCCCGGTCCGCCTCGGTCGTGCGATAGGCCCGGACGGCGGCGACGAGCGCGTCCGTCTCGGCCATCTCGCGGGTGAGCGCCACGTAGGTCGCGCCGTCGGCGCCCTCGGCGAGGCGCGCCGCGATCTCCTCGTGACGGCGCAGGACCAGATCGAGCTTGGCGTGGGGCAGCATGGTACGGCAAGCTCTGGAGCCGCCGGTGGGACGCTGTCAACTCGAGGGATGGTGAGGCAGGACTTGGAGGCGACCGGGGACGGCAACGACGATGGCGAAGACGACGACACCTCGTCGTCCACGCCCCTGGGCAGCAGCCGCCGGGAGCTGGCGAATGTTTCCTACCAGCGACGGCGCAACCGCGCCGGTGTCGTCGACGGCGTTGCTTATTCGGGGCATGCTTTCGATCAGATGCAGAACCGTGGTATTACACACACAGTTGTCCAACACGCTCTCGAGCACGGCGAGCCGTTCGAGACCCGCCCAGACACGTTCGGACTCTATAATGCGACGAACAAGATCCGCGTCATCGTCAACGCATCCACAAGGCAGGTCGTCACCGTCATCCCTGGAGCCCCAAAATGACCATCGTGATTGATGCCGGAACACTCCGCGATCGTGTCAGTGCAGCGCTCCGGCACGAGTGGGATCCGATCGGGGTCGGCGCGATCGCCGAGGCGCGAGACGAGTACGACGCCTACGCCGATGTGCTCGCCGGCCTGGTGCGTCGTCGAGCGCCGCCGTCCGAGATTTTCGATTATCTCTGGGCGGTCGAGACTGAAGATATGGGACTGACGGGCGACGCGGTCGCAACGCGGCGGTTCGCCGAGGAGGTGTCCTTCTTACCGACTGCCACCGAGTAGCCGCTCGCTGACTCGGCGTCTGTCATCGATCGCCGTCATCCTGGATCGGTCGAGGTTTTCAGACAAGTCAGCAGGGGATCCCGCGGGCGGCGGCGAACTTCTCCAGCTCCGGCCGCAGCGTCGACCGCGCGCCGTCGCTCGCCATGAGATCGGTCAGGAACCGCGTCACCTCGCCCGCGTCGAGCCCGAGCACCATCGCCTTCACCGGACCGATCGCGGAGGGCGACATCGACAGCCCGCGGAAGCCGAGCCCGATCAGCGCCATCGCGGCGAGCGGGTTGCCGCCGAGCTCGCCGCACAGCGTCACCGGCGTGCCGGTCCGCTCCCCGACCGCCGCGATCGCCCGCAGGGCGCGCAGCATCGGGGCCGAGAGGGGGTCGAAGCGCTTGGAGACCCGCTTGTTG
>CAXUMV010000368.1:0-1806 GCA_964252065.1 uncultured Lichenihabitans sp. | reverse complement strand
TCCCGGTCGGCCGCGAACAGGTACTGCATCAGGTCGTTGGAGCCGACGGACAGGAAGTCCGCGCGTGCCGCGATCTCGTCGAGCTGCCAGAGCAGCGAGGGCACCTCAATCATCGCGCCGAGCTGCAGCTCGGTCGGGACGGGATGGTCGTGCTTGGTGAGGTAGGCGATCTCGCGCTGCACGATCTTCTTGGCCGCGTCGAACTCGGCCGCCTGGGCCACCATGGGGAACATGATGCGGATGGACCGGCCCGCCCCCGCGCGCAGCATCGCCCGCACCTGCGTGCGCAGGAGGCCCGGCCGGTCGAGGCCGATGCGCAGGGCCCGCCAGCCCAGCGCCGGGTTCTCCTCCTCGAGCCGCTGCATGTAGGGCAGCACCTTGTCGCCGCCGATGTCGAGCGTGCGGAAGGTGACGGGCCGGTCCCGGACCTGGTCGAGGACGCTCCGGTAGAGGGCATATTGCTGGGCCGGGCGGGGGAACTGCGGGGCCACCATGAACAGGAGTTCGGTGCGGAACAGGCCGATCGAGGCCGCCCCCGTCTCGAGGACGTGGGGCAGGTCGAGCAGCAGCCCCGCATTCATGTGCAGGCCGATCTCGACGCCGTCGAGCGTGATGGCCGGCACGTCGCGCAGGCTGCGGTACTGCTCCTGCCGCCGTGCCCTGAGGCGCGCCTTCTCGCCGTAGGCGCTCTGCACGTCGGGCGAGGGGCGCACCTCCACCTGGCCCGTCGCGCCGTCGACGATGATGGAGTCGCCCGGCTCGACGAGGCTCGAGATGTTGGCGACATCGCCGACCGCGGCGATGCCGAGGGCGCGCGCCACCACGGCCACGTGGCTCGTAGCCCCGCCGTCCTCCAGCACGAGGCCGCGCAGGCGCCCGCGGTCGTAGTCGAGCAGCGCCGCCGGGCCCATGCCGCGGGCGACGACCACCGCGTTGTCGGGCAGCTGGTCGTTGGAGACCACCATCGACTGCCCGGTCAGCTGGTGCAGCAGGCGGTTGGCGAGCTCGTCGAGATCGTGCAGCCGCTCTCGGAGATACGGGTCGGTCTGGCGCATCAGCTTGGCGCGCGTGTCGCTCTGCACGCGCTCGACCGCGGCCTCGGCCGTGAGGCCCGTGCCGACCGCTTCGCGCAGCCGCCGGAGCCAGCCGCGGTCGTTGGCGATCATGCGGAAGCTTTGCAGGATCTCGCGGTGCTCGCCGGGGCCGGCCTCCTCGCCGCGGTCGACCAGCCGGTCGATCGATTCCCGCAGGGCTGTGATCGCCTCCTCGAGGCGGACGATCTCGCCGTCGATGTTCTCGGCGACGATCCGCTCGACCACGACGCGCGGCTCGTGCAGCACTACGTGGCCGAGGCCGACGCCCTCGGCGAGCGGGGTGCCCTTGAGCTGCAGCGCCTGGCGCAGAACCTCCGAGCCCGGCGGGGAGAGCGACTGCAGCTCCCCGCCCGCGATCATCTCCGCGAGCAGCATGGCGGTGGTCTGGAGGACCTCGATCTCCTCCTCGGAGTAGTTGCGCCGCGCCCGATTCTGCACCACGAGCACGCCGAGCGTGTTGCCCCCGCGCAGGATCGGCACGCCGCAGAAGGACTGGTAAATCTCCTCCCCCGTCTCCGGCTTGTAGGAATAGGCGGGATGGGCCTGCGCGTCGGGCAGCGCCAGGGCCTCGGCGTTGGCCGCGATGGTGCCGGTGATCCCCTCCCCCAGCCGCATGGTGGTGAGGTGGACCGCCTCGCGGTTCAGGCCCTCGGTCGCATAGAGCTCGAGGCGGCCGTCGGCGTGCAGCACGTAGACCGAGCACACCTCGGCG
>CAXUMV010000367.1:0-3814 GCA_964252065.1 uncultured Lichenihabitans sp. | reverse complement strand
CCCACTACAGCGCGACCAAACCTCGGCCGCAGCTACCGCGAGAGCGGTTTAGTCCGTTGGCGCACGGCAGTCAAGCCAAGTCTGTATCGTTGCGCCACCGTGGATCGCAGGCATGCCTGTGCGGCTCTTTCGAGCGCGAAGCCATCAGGAGGGCGGGCGCAAGCAGGGCGAGAGCACCGTCGCCAGCCAGTCGACAAAAACGCGAACGCGAGGCGAGAGCTGTCGCCGCGTCGGATAGAGGATGGACAGCGGCGTAGGCGTCGGCGGGAAGTTGGCGAGCACCTCGACCAGCGCGCCCGCGGCGATATCCTCGGCCAGGCGATGGCTTGGTGCTTGTATGATGCCGAAACCGAACCGCGCCGCCGCAACGCTGGCCTCCGCGCCGCTGACGAGGATGCGCGCGGGCAGCGTTCTCTCCATCGTGCGGCCATCTTGCGTGAACTCGAGCGGCAGCACCTGACCGGTGCGCGACGACACGAAACCGACCATCAGGTGTCCGTCGAGCGCATCGGGCGAGGCAGGTACGCCGTGCTGGGCGAGGTAGGAGGGGCTTGCGCAGGTCATCTCATCCATGACCCCCAGGCGGCGAGCGATCATGTCGCTGTCGGCCGGCTCGCCGGCGCGCAACACGCAATCGACGCCCTCGCGGACCAGATCGACGAAGCGCTCGCCCTCCCCGATCTGGACCGTCAGCGCCGGGTGAAGCGCCATGAAGGCGGGCAGCATCGGCAGGATCACGGTCCGGGCGAGGTTGCCCGGCACATCGATCCGGACGAGCCCGCTGATCGTACCACGTGCGCCGCGGTCGGCATCCTCGAGGTCGGCGAGGATCTGGACGCAGCGCCGATGGTAGGCCTCGCCCTCAATGGTTGCTGAAAGGTGGCGCGTCGAGCGTCGGAGCAGGGGGATGCCGAGGCGCTTCTCGAGCGCCTTGATCGCGGCGGTCGCGGCCGGCCGGGAGATGCCGAGATCGGCAGCGGCGGCGCTGAAGCTGCCGCGGTCGACGATGCGGACGAAGAGTGCGATCGCGGTCAGCCGGTCCATTCCCATTGTTTCGCTCGGCAAAACAACGATGTCCATGCCAGCGCGCTAATCGGCCAGGCGTCCCGACCTAACTACGTGTTCTTGATGGCAAGGAGGCACGTCGTGACCGAACAGAAGCATATCGCCCTCGTCACGGGAGGCAGCCGCGGCCTTGGTCGCTCGACCGTTCTCGCGCTCGCCGCACGCGGCGTTCACTGCGTCTTCACGTTCAACCGCAATCAGCCGGCGGCCCACGAGGTCGTCGGGCTGGCGCGAAACGCGGGCGGAGAGGCGCGGGCGTTGCAGCTCGATACGGGGGCGACTGGCACGTTCGCTGGCTTCGCCGACGAGGTCAGGCGCGTGCTCGGCGAGTGGGAAGTGGACGGGCTGGATTACTTGGTCAACAACGCCGGCACGTCGCATCATGCGGCCATCGCCGAGGTGACCGAAGCCGATTTCGACGCCCTCTTCGCGGTCCACGTGAAGGGCATGTTCTTCCTGACCCAGAAGCTGTTGCCGCTGATCAACGACGGGGGCCGCATCGTGAACGTGTCCTCGGGGCTGACCCGCATCATCTACCCCGGCAGCGCCGCCTACGGCTCGATGAAGGGGGCCGTCGAAGTGCTGACCAGGTACATGGCCAAGGAGCTCGGGCCCCGGCGGATCGCCGTGAACGTCGTCGCGCCAGGCGCCGTCCAGACCGACTTCAGCGGCGGCATGGTGCGCGACAACCCCGAGATCAACAAGCGCGTGGCCGAGGCGACGGCCCTTGGCCGCCCCGGACTGCCGGACGACATCGGCCCGATGATCGCCTCGCTGCTGTCCGAGGACAACCGCTGGATCAACGCCCAGCGGATCGAGGTGTCGGGCGGCATGATGATCTAGCGCGACGAACGGAGGACAAAACATGCCCGAGACAACCGCGCTGATCATCGGGCCAACAAGAGCATCAGCTATGAGACGGCGCGCTTGGCTACGGATCTGGCTGGGTTCGCGCGACAGCGCCTACCCAAGATGCCATTCACCTGAAGTCGAGTACCAGCTTGTACGTTGGACAGCAGGGACGCGACCATTGCGCCCTTGAACATAGCGCTTGGACTTATACAAGTAAAAGCAAGGACTTATCTGGTGAGCGCGCCGGGGCTCGAACCCGGGACCCTCTGATTAAAAGTCAGATGCTCTACCGACTGAGCTACGCGCTCCCGGGCCGGGTCCCGAGTGGGTTCTGCATAGGCCGCCTGCTCGCGGAGGGTCAAGGGTCGCGGGCGGCACGTCGGGGTCGCATCAGGGCGCGCGGCGGCGGCGGCCGCGGATCTCGCCGAGGGTGACCGGGGTGAAGGACCAGACGTCCACCCCGACGTCGTATTGCCGGGTCTGCGGCCGCAGGGCGCCGTGCGAGTGGCCGTGCAGGTCGACCGAGCCGCGCCCCATGCCGTTCCAGGTGCGGAACGCGTAGTGGCAGAGCACCAGCATCGTGCCCTCGAGGCTCAGCTCCGCATAGGCCTGGACGGAGGCCCACCCCGGCAGGGCGAGGGTGTCCGGGCCGTCGTTGTTGCCCGTGATCAGGTGCTTGGTCCCGTGCAGGGCCCCCAGCAGCGCGGCTACCCGGTCGGGCGGCGGCCCGAGCGCGAAGTCGCCCAGATGCCACACGGTGTCGTCCGGGCCGACCACCCGGTTCCAGCGCTCGATCAGGCCGGCATCATGCGCCTCGAGGTCGGGGAACGGCCGGTGGTCGAAGCGCAGCGCGCGCGGATCGCCGAAATGCGTGTCGCTGGTGAAGAACACGGTCATGCCGGCGCTCCGCTCGCCCGCGCTCGTCCCGAAGCGTCAGCGGGCCAGGGCATCGGGGTGGCGGCCCGTGGCCTCGCCCGGCGGCCGCCAGGCGGGCGGCGCCTCGCGCCGGGGCGGCATCAGGGCGAGGCGCGGCAGCAGGCGCGAGCGGGGCGGCAGCCGCGAGGCGAGAACCGAGGGCGGCGCGTCGGGAAGCGGGCCACGCCCGGGCGCCAGCCGCGTCGCGGCGAGCCGGCCATAGGCGCCGTCGAAGGCGTCGGGCTCAGGCATCGTCCTCGTCCTCCGGCATGGTGACGTTGATGGCGCGCACGTCGCGGCTGTAGATCAGGATCTCGCGCTTGCCCGCATGGTTGGCGGGGGCGACGATCCCCTCCTTCTCCATCTTCTCGACCAGGCTCGCGGCCTTGTTGTAGCCGACGCTCAGGCGGCGCTGGATGTAGGAGGTCGAGCACTTCTTGTCGCGCAGCACGATCTTGACCGCCTGGTCGTAGAGGTCGCCGTCGTCCAGCGCGGCGCCGGTCGCCGACTTGTCGAACACCGCGCCGCCGTCCTCGGCCGCCTCCTCGCCGGACGCCGGGGTCTCGGCCTCGGGCTCCTCGGTCGTGACGTCGAGATAATCCGGCTGGCCCTGCGCCTTGAGATGCGCCACGACGAGCTCGACCTCCCCGTCCGACACGAAGGGCCCGTGCACGCGGGCGATGCGGCCCCCGCCCATCATGTGCAGCATGTCGCCCTGCCCGAGCAGCTGCTCGGCGCCCTGCTCGCCCAGGATGGTGCGGCTGTCGATCTTGCTCGTCACCTGGAAGGAGATGCGGGTCGGGAAGTTCGCCTTGATGGTCCCGGTGATCACGTCCACGCTCGGGCGCTGGGTCGCCATGATCAGGTGGATGCCCGCCGCCCGCGCCATCTGGGCGAGGCGCTGGATCGCGCCCTCGATGTCCTTGCCGGCCACCATCATGAGGTCGGCCATCTCGTCCACGATCACCACGATGTAGGGCAG
>CAXUMV010000366.1:0-3840 GCA_964252065.1 uncultured Lichenihabitans sp. | reverse complement strand
TCCGGCCCGCCTTCGACCGCGGAATGGCCGAGCACGATGCCGAGATCGCCGCCATCGTGGCCGACCCCGCGATCCCGGACTTCGACAACACCATCCGCCCGCTGGAGCGCGCCGGGCGCCTCCTGTCGCGGGCGGGCCGCGTGTTCTGGATCCTGACCGGGGCCGACACCAGCCCGGCCCTGCAGGCGCTCGAGCGCGAGCTCGCGCCGCTGCTGGCCCGCCACCACCAGGCGATCGCGACCAACCAGGGGCTTTTCGACCGGATCGAGGCGGTCGAAGCGCGACGCGGCGAACTCGATCTCGACGACGAGCAGGCCCGCGTGCTCGACCTCACCCGGCAGGATTTCGTGCGCGGCGGCGCGCGCCTCGACGCCGCCGACAAGGCCCGGCTCGGGACGATCGTGGAGCGGCTCGCAAGCCTCGGCACCGCGTTCAGCCAGAACGTGCTGGCCGACGAAAGCGGTTTCGAGCTCCCGCTCGAGGGCGAGGCGGATCTGGCCGGCCTGCCGGCCAGTCTCCGCGATGCCGCCGCCCAGGCGGCTGCGGCACGCGGCCGGCCGGGCGGGCACAGCGTGACGCTGTCGCGCTCGCTGGTCGTGCCGTTCCTGCAGTTCTCGAGCCGCCGCGACCTGCGCGAGAAGGCCTATACGGCGTGGATCAGGCGCGGCGAGAACGGCGATGCGCACGACAACGGGGCGATCGTGGCCGAGATGATCCGCCTGCGGGCCGAGCGCGCCGCCCTGCTCGGCTACCCGAACTTCGCGGCCTACAAGCTAGACGACACCATGGCCAAGGCGCCCCACGCGGTGCGCGGCCTGCTCGAGCAGGTCTGGACGCCGGCCCGCGCGCGGGCCGAGGCCGAGGAGCGCGACCTCAAGGAGGCGGTGGCGGCCGAGGGCGGCAACTTCGCCCTCGCGGGGCACGACTGGCGCTATTACGCCGAGAAGGTCCGGCGCGAGCGCTTCGATCTCGACGACGCGCAGATTCGCCCCTACTTCGCGCTCGACAACATCATCGCGGCCGCCTTCGACGTCGCCACGAAGCTCTTCGGGCTCGTCTTCACCGCACGGCACGACCTCGCGCTCTTCCATCCCGACGTGCGGGCCTTCGAGGTCACGGCCGCCGACGGGCGGCCCATCGCCCTGTTTCTCGGCGACTACTTCGCCCGCTCCTCCAAGCACAGCGGGGCCTGGAACACGAGCTTCCGGACCCAGGAGCGGATGGACGAGGACATCAGGCCGATCGTCCTCAACGTCATGAACTTCGCCAAGGGGGGCGAGGGCGAGCCCGATCTCCTCACCCTCGACGACGCGCGCACGCTGTTCCACGAGTTCGGCCACGCGCTGCACACCATGCTGTCCGACGTGACCTACCCCTCTATCGCCGGCACCAGCGTGCCGCGCGACTTCGTCGAGTTCCCGAGCCAGGTCTACGAGCATTGGCTGATGCGGCCGGAGGTCCTCACGCGCTTCGCGCGCCACGCCGTCACGGGCGAGCCCATCCCCGAGGCGCTGCTCGCGCGCATCACGGCCGCGCGCAACTTCAACCAGGGTTTCGCGACGGTCGAGTACTGCGCCTCGGCCTTCGTCGATCTTGAGGCGCACGAGCTCGACGGCGAGGCGGCGGCCTCCGTCGATCCCGCACGCTTCGAGCGGGAGGCGCTGGAGCGAATCGGCATGCCGGCCCCCATCGCGATGCGGCACCGGACCCCGCATTTCACCCACGTCTTCTCGGGCGGCTATGCGGCCGGCTACTACTCGTATCTGTGGAGCGAGGTGCTCGACGCCGACGGGTTCGGGGCCTTCGAGGAAGCCGGCGACGTGTTCGATCCCGCGCTCGCCAAGCGGCTGCACGACTACGTCTACAGCGCGGGAAACCGGCGCGATCCTGCCGAGGCCTATCGTCTCTTCCGCGGCCGCATGCCGAAGGTCGAGACCCTGCTCGAAAAGCGCGGGCTCGGCTAAACGGCGGCTTTCCAGGAATGCTGTGGTCGCCCGAGCAGGATGCCGCGCTGAAGGCCGTCTCCGCCTGGCTGAAGGGCGGCGAGAACCAGGTGTTCCGCTTGTTCGGCTTTGCGGGGACCGGCAAGACGACGCTTGCCAAGGCGATCGCCGAGGACGTCGAGGGCGACGTCGCGTTCGGCGCCTTCACGGGCAAGGCGGCGCTGGTGCTGCGCAACAAGGGCTGCCGCAACGCCTCCACCATCCACAGCATGATCTACCGGACGCGCGAGGCGGAGACCGAGACGCCCTCCTTTGAGCTCCGGACCGAGGGCGTCGCGTCCAAGGCCGACCTCATCATCATCGACGAGTGCTCGATGGTCGACGCGGATCTCGGCCGCGACCTCCTGTCCTTCGGCACCCCGGTGCTGGTGCTCGGCGATCCGGCCCAGCTGCCCCCCGTCAAGGGCGGCGGCTTCTTCACGGACGCCGCGCCCGACGCCATGCTGACCGAGGTGCACCGCCAGGCGGCCCACAACCCCATCATCGCGCTCTCCATGCAGGTCCGCGCCGGCGGGCAGCTGAAGGTCGGGGACTACGGCGAGAGCCGCGTGATCCGGCGCGAGCAGCTCGGCGCCTCGATGGTGACGCGCGCCGACCAGCTCTTGGTCGGCACCAACCGCTCGCGCCGGGCCTTCAACCGGCGCATGCGCGAGCTTCTCGGCTTCGGCCATCCCATGCCGGAAGTCGGCGAGAAGCTGGTCTGCCTGCGTAACGACAAGAAGAAGGGCCTGCTCAACGGCGGCACCTTCATCGTCGAGGCGCTGCACCCGATGCGCGGGCAGAAGATCAGGATGAGCGTGGCGCCCGAGGAGGACCGCGCCCGCAAGCCGACCCGCATCAGCGTGCTGCCGGCCTTCTTCGAGGCCGCGGGCGACGATCTGGCGCCCGCCGAGCGGCGCGATTCCGACGAGTTCGACTACGGCTACGCCCTCACGGTGCACAAGGCGCAAGGCTCGCAATGGGATGCGGTCGTGCTGTTCGACGAGAGCCAGGCGTTCCGCGAGCACCGGCATCGGTGGCTCTATACCGGCCTGACACGGGCTGCCGAGCGGCTCGTCGTCGTGGTCGACTGACCGGGAAGGGTGAAATACTGGTAACCACAACATCGCGCCGCCCCCGTGGCGGGCTCGAAAACACATCGACGTTCGTGCTATAGATAGGCTCTGCAAAAGGACGCCGAAGGAGATCGTGCCCGGCCGGATGCGATCGTCGCGATGCCACGGCAGCCCTTTGCCGACGTGGTGTGATCTTGCAACAGCCGTCCTCCGTGAAATGGGGACGCCGAAACTTTTCATCTTCACGGGCGTTGCCCGTGTCGATAAGCGTCGGCTTGGCAGGTGAGGCTCGACTTTTGCGATTGCCTGCATGCGTCGGGAAAGGCGCAGCCTGTGGAACGGAACCTGGAAGGGGTTTGAAATGAAGAAGATGGTTTTGGTGATGGCCGGTCTGGCGGCGGCCATGCTGGTCGGTGAGGTCGGCAGTGCCTCGGCGCAGATGACGAAGAAGAAGGTCGTCGTCGACGACTATAACAAGAAGGGCTCCGCCAAGTATCGCCCGCTGACCGTGGGCGCGCGGCCGACGACCGGTGTGGTCGAGGACGCCGCCGGCGTCGCGGGCGGCGTGGTCGGTGGGACGCTGGCCGGTGCTGGCACGCTGATCCAGGCGCCGTTCGCCGGCCTGTCGGGCGGCGCGGTCGGCATCTCGCCCGTTCCGGCGCCTCCGCTGCCGATCGAGGCGCGGTATGCGCGGACCGGCAAGGTCTTCGCCAGCTACGACCAGGGCTATTCCCAGGACGTGCCGGTCGATGCCTCGGGCCCGATCTACAAGATCAACGACA
>CAXUMV010000365.1:3024-3845 GCA_964252065.1 uncultured Lichenihabitans sp. | reverse complement strand
GGCTGCGACGAGGCTGGTGACCGGCTCGAAGCGCCACATCACATAGGCGAAGACCTCGGGCCAGGGCCGGAAGACGTCGAGGCCGCAGGCCGGGAAGTCGGGCCAGCGGGGCGCGGGCAGTTCGCGCTCGCAGGCCTCCGCGATCCATTGCCTGACCGTGACGCGGGCCTTCTCGCCGTCGACGCCGGCCGTGGCGGCGCGCGCGAGGCAGGCCGGACAGAAGCAGAGCGACAGTAGGAAGTCGTCCTCCGGGCAGAGGCCCACCCCATCCTTCTCGTGGTGGAAGCCATGCGCGAATCCCATGAAGGCCGGGCTCTCGAGCTCGATGACGTCGGGCCGGTAGTGGGTGCTGAGGTCGTGGGCCAGCGTCGTCACATAGGTGCGCGCATCGGGATGTGAGGGACAGAGGCTGTAGTGGTTCGGGTCGCCGAAGGCGTTGCGGGTCACGGTCTCAGGATGGAGCAATCCCAGGCGCGTGTTGTACAGGCACACCGTCCAGCACGCGACGCGCAGGCCCCCGGCGTCGCGGCGGCGGACGAGGTCGGCGAGGACGTCGCCTTCCTCCACGACGCTCGCCACCTTCGGCCTGATGCGCGCCTCGCTCCAGAGGGCCGGCGTCGGGCGGAAATAAATCGTGCCGTCCTCGGGATAGTAGCTTTTCCGCACGGGGCTGCGCGGCTGCAGGAAGCGGCCCGCATGATAGGAGGTCGCAAGGCTGATCGTGTCGAGCCCGGCGGCCCGCTGGAAGACGATCGAGGCGCCGTCCGGCGACCAGGCCGGGACGCTGTCCTCGGGGCCTGCGGTGAGGGTCCGCACGAGCG